>NZ_JBSFPS010000018.1:0-61659 GCF_053588315.1 Streptosporangium sp. NPDC003464
CCAGGCTGCCCTGGATGGACCACCGCCGCGACGGCTTCCAGGCGGGCGTGCGCCGCCACGGTCTGCGCGGCCAGGAGATCTCGGCGCCCGGCGACGACCCCGGCGAGATCGTCGCGGCGACGCGCGAGCTCCTGGGCGGGCGCGCCAGGCCGACGGCCGTGGTCGCCGCCGGCGACTGGCTCGCGCTGGGCGTCTACACCGCCGCCCGGGCCGAAGGTCTCAGCATCGGCGCCGACCTGGCCGTGGCCGGTTTCAACGACCTTCCGGTCACCGCTTTCCTGCAACCCGCCCTGACCACCGTACGGCTGCCGCTGCGCCAGATCGCCGGCGCGCTCGTCAACCGCCTCCTGAAGACCGTCGAGGACGGCGTCACCCCCCAGGCCGGCCTCCTGCTCCCCGGCGAGCTCGTGGTCCGGGCCAGCTCAGGTGGGTAGTCCTCCCCCGAGATCGGAACACCTATGGAAATCAGTTCGTCGTGCCCGGAGATCGTGGCGATGTTCGAATGGGCGCGGGACCGGGCACTGCGCTGGGCGCATCCCGGCGGCTCGCGAGGGCCGCTGAACGTCGACGAACGGCAGCCGTCCGGCACGGGCGAGGGTGTCTACCTGCCGTCCTACTGGGCCGGATACGCCCACCGCAGCGGCTTCTACTCCCGTGACTTCGCCCACCAGTTCGCCGGCGCCCACCTGCTCGGCCTGGCCGAGGCCAACCTGACGATGCTGCGCCGCTTCGCCGCCTCGGCGACGCCGGAGCACGGCTACTACCCGGTGTGGGCGTTCAACTTCGACGGCTCCTACCTGGCCATCGACTACCGGGGCCCCGATGACTTCGTCCGGGAGGTTCCCGCCGTGTTCGAGCTGGTCGAGCGGGCCGAGCTCGGCCACCGCTGGACCGGCGACCCGGCCTACGTGGACGACCCCGTGCTGCGGGACTTCTACCGGCACGCCACAGGGGAGTTCGTCACCCGGCACGGTGCCGGAGGGCCCGTCGCGCGCGGCACGGGCGGCGGCATCTTCCAGGGTGTCGCCAGCTACAACGAGCTGAGCGGCGAGCCGCTGGCCGAGGCGGGGGACGGGATCGCCGCTCAGTACCAGGCGTATCTGGCGATGGCCGCGCTGTCGCGGGCCGGGGGCGCGGACGGTGCCGCCTTCGAGCGGCGGGCCGCCGAGCTCAAACGGTATTTCAACGAGACCTGGAGCGGCCGGGGCACCGGTGCCGAGATGGTCAGGGCCTACACGGTGGACGGGCGGGCGATGACCGGCTGGGGCCGGGAGAACAGCTGGTTCATGCCGCTCAAGGGCATCGTCGACTACGGCCCGCGCAACGACGACTACCTCGACTTCGTCGACGCCCAGGCGTCCGGCCCCGGCCGGCCGGAGAACGTCGAGGCGCTCACCTACCTGCCCGACACGTTCTTCCGCCACGGCCGCGGTGGCACCGCCTGGAAGTGGATGCGGGAGATCTTCGCCGTACGCGACCGGCCGCACGTGGCCGGCGGGCTGAACGGCGACTACCCCGAGGTGCCGTTCACCCTGGTCGGGCAGGTGGTCGAGGGTCTGCTCGGGGTCCGCCCCGACGCCCCCGACGGCGCCGTCAGCACCCGTTCCCACCTGCCGGAGGGCATCGACCAGCTGGAGGTGAGCGGCATCCCGCTCGGCGACGGGCACCTCGCCGTCCGGCACGACCGGCACGCCAGCACCCTCACCAACCTGTCCTCCCACGTCTCCTACCGCTGGACGGCTCACCTCCCCGGCGGCCGCACCCGTGTCCAGCACGTCCCTCCAGGCCGCACGGTCACCGCGAGCTAGTGACCTCGGCCGGGCCCGCCGTACAGGGGGCGTCGCCGCAGACGTCGACCACCAGGCCGTCGCGGAGGAAGTGGGCCTTCTGCACGCGGGCCCGCGGGTCGTTGCGCGGGTCCTCGTGGGGATCGCGACCGTACTGCGGGCCGAGCGGCGGGAGGTTGGCCGCCGGGGTCGCCGGGGCGCCGCTGTCCCAGACCACCATGGCCGAGCCGGCGTACGGCCTGCGGGGCATGGACCTGATCCCCCAGTAGGGCGCCAGGTCGGGGCTCCGGCCGGCGGCGACGGCGGGCTGGCGGACCCGCGCCCCGACCGTGCGCGCCTCCACCTCGGCCGTCACCGTGGAGACCTGGTGGTCGCCGAAGGCGACGTGCAGCAGCACGCGGTGGCGGGGCGAGCCGGGCAGGGGGTCGTCGGCCAGGTGCTGGGCGTAGCCGTCGGTCTCGGCGCGGTCCCAGAGCATCTGCATCAGCGCGAAGCAGACCTGCTGAGTGAGCCTGTCGGGGTAGGCGCCGTCCATCAGCCGCTGGAACGGTTGGAAGTCCACGCTGCGGTTGAGCAGCGTGCTGTAGTTCATCCCCGGCACGCCGAGCACGGCGTTGCGCACGTCGGGCGAGACGGCGACCAGCGCGCCGCCCGCGATGGCGCCCTGGCTGTTGCCGTCGTAGGCGAGATCGGCCCGCCGGTCGATCAGCGATCTGCCCCGCCCGTCCTGGAAGGCGACGTGACCGGCGAAGCCGTCCCGGGTGAGCATCGCCCGGCCGAGGAGGACGAAGTTCAGCAGGCTCTGCTGGAGCCGGTCGGTGACCGTGCCGAACCGGGATAAGTCTCCGAACACGCCCGCCACGTGCTGAACGTCCTCGTCGGACATGCCGATCCACTTGGTGGCGCAGAAGGCGAAGCCGTGCTCGCCGGCCATCGCCCGCACGTTGCGGGCGCGCACCTCGGTGGCCTTGCCGAGCAGGCCGTGGCCGTACAGCGCGGGATGCGCGGGCCGCCGGAAGGCCGAGCGCGGGATCTCGCACTGGTACTGGGCCTTCACCGTGTCACCGAGCGGGCGTGGCAGGCCGTCGGGCCCCCGGTTGAGGTTCGAGCCCGGCGGACCGCCCGGCCTGTCGAGATAGTTGGGGACCAGGATCTCCCCGGTGACCTCGCGGGCGATCGAGGGGTCCTGCTCGGGGGTGAGGTCGGTGACGGAGGAGACCGTGAACTTCGGTGAGCGGCCCCTGAGCCCGCGCAGCGCCTGGTCACGCATCGTCAGCACGGGACCGGCGATGCCCTGCTCGCTGGCCACGGTGAAGTCCCAGGCCAGGTGGAGTCCCTCGGTGTCCACCCCGGCCCTGGCGAGGTCGGCGAGCGTCCGGTGGAGCGCGTGCTGCCGCGCGGCGAGCGGGTCGCCGGCGGGCAGTTCCTCGCCGAGGAGCCTGGCGAAGGTCTGCGGGACCGGCAGCTCCTGGCCCGCGGCGTCCTTCAGCCGGCGCAGGGCGACGGCGTAGCGGTGGCCCTCGCGGAAGTTCTTCGCCGGCCTGACGATCAGCGCCTGCCGGGCGGGGTCGGCGGTGCCCGCGTCGAGCTCCGCCCAGTACGGCCAGCTCTCCCCGGTCCTGGTGTCGACGATCACGATGGGGGCGTCGTTGCGCAGGGACCACCCGATGTCGGTGACGGGCGCGGCGCCGGTCTTGGCCAGGTCGAGGCCGGGCACGTGGGCCAGGAGCATGGAGCCCGGGGAGAACCCGTCGGCGCCGTTCCACCGGGCCGGGTCGATCGGGGTGCCCGCCGCGTTGCGGGGCATGGCCTCGGCCGAGAGCGTCACCCGCACTCCGGTGCGGGTGCGCGCGGTCTCGGTGAACCAGTCGTTGGGGAACGGCAGCAGGCACTCCGGACCGGCGACGGGATCGCAGCCGCCCGCGGACGGCGGCGGCGGGGCCACGAGACCGGGGGCCGGACCGGGGGCGGGACCGGCCCAGGCCGGTGCGGTCGTCGACGTCACGGCCAGCGCGAAAGCCGCCACCATCGTGCGCAGGCGCATGCGCCTCCCTCCTCGAACCTCGACATGATCTAGCCGCAGCAGACCTCAGGACGGGGCGCTCGTCAATGGATGGGGTGGGAAAACGATCTGAAACGCCACCTCTCCCGGACGGCCGACGGCGTTGAGGACCTCCGGGCGCGTCCCCCGCCGGGCGGGGACCGAGGTGATCACGGATGGCGTGCCGCCGCCGGGCCGTCCCGGCTCGGCGACGCCAGGGGACGCCAGGATTTGACTTCCGCCACCACTCCCCTTAAACATTTCACTAATCAAATAGTGAAAGGTGTCGGCGGTGATCGAATTCCACCTCGACCGGGGGTCGGGGGTGGCGACCTACCTCCAGCTCGTCCACCAGGTCCGGCACGCGCTCCGGCTCGGCCTGCTGCGGCCCGGTGACCGGCTGCCGACGGCCAAGGAGGTCGTGACCCAGCTCGCGATCAACCCGAACACGGTGCTGAAGGCCTACCGGGAGCTGGAGCGGGAGGGGCTGGTCACCGGGCGGCCCGGGCTGGGCACGTTCGTGGAGCGGTCGCTGGGCGCGGCGTCCATGAACGACCGCGCGCGGCTGCGCGCGGAGCTGGTCCAGTGGGTGCGCAACGGCCTCCAGGCCGGCCTGGACCAGGAGGACCTGCGGGCGCTGGTCGCCACGGTCCTGACCGACACCTTCCGGGAGGAGATCGCATGAGGGCGGCACTGGAGGCCACCGGCCTGGGCATGCGCTACCGGCGGACCTGGGCGCTGCGCGACTGTTCGGTGACGGTGCCGCCCGGCCGGGTCGCCGCGCTGGCCGGACCCAACGGCGCGGGCAAGACGACCCTGCTCCAGCTGGCCGTGGGCATGCTCACCCCGACCGCGGGAGAGGTGCGGATCTTCGGCGCCCCGGTCCGTGAGCACATGGAGCGGGTCGCGTTCATGGCCCAGAGCAAGCCGCTCTACCCCGGGTTCCGGGTGGAGGAGATGCTGAGGTTCGGGCGCGGGCTCAACCCCCGCTGGGACGAGGCCTCGGCCCGACGGCGGCTGGCGGAGCTGGGCATCCCGCTGGAGCGCAAGGTCGGCCGGCTCTCGGGTGGCCAGCGGACCCAGGTGGCGCTGACCGTCGCGCTGGCCAAGCGCCCCGACCTGCTGGTGCTGGACGAGCCGCTGGCCGACCTCGACCCACTGGCCCGCGACGAGGTGATGCGGAGCCTGATGGCGGCGGTGGCGGAGACGGGGCTGACCGTGCTGCTGTCCTCGCACGTCGTCTCCGAACTGGAGGGCATCTGCGACTGGCTGATCGTGGTCAACGGGGGCCGGGTCCAGGTCAGCGGCGACATCGACGACCTGGTCGCCGGACACCGCCTGCTGACCGGACCCGCCGGGACCGCCGACGCGCTCGCCGCCCGGCTGCCGGTGATCTCGCGGGGCGGCACCGGGCGGCAGGCCACCCTCCTCGTCCGCGACACCGGGCCGCTGCCCGACCCGCGCTGGAGCGCCCGCCCGGTGAACCTGGAGGAGACGGTCCTGGCCTACCTGCGCGCCCCCGACCTCGCCGCGCTCCCCCGCCCCGCCCTGGCTCCGGCACGCTGACCCGTCCGGCCCCGCACGGATCCGAAAGGAACCCCTCTTGCTCTGGCTGACCTGGCGACAGCACCGCGCGCAGATCCTGGCGACCGGCGCGCTGCTGCTCGTCCTGGGAGTCCTGCTGCTGGTCTCCGGACTGCGGGCCTCCGCCCACATCGCCGGGCACGCCCCGCCCGGCTGCCCCGGCCCGGCGGCGGCCTGCTCGGATGTGAACACGACGCTCTACCAGGACTACTACAGCCCCGTCTTCCTGGTCTTCGGCCTGCTGCCGTTCTTCGGATCCGCGCTGATCGGCGCGTTCTGGGGCGCGCCGCTGCTGGCGGCCGAGTTCGAGCGCGGCACCAACGCGCTCGCCTGGACCCAGTCCGTGCCGGCCGGGCGCTGGCTGGCGGTCAAGCTCGGCGTGCTCGGCGGCCTGGCCGCGCTCGCCGCCCTGGTCCTGTCGGCGATGGTCAGCCTGTGGCTGCCGGTCTTCCGCGGCGTGATCGGCGACAAGTCGATGGAGCCCGGGACGTTCACCATCACCGGGGTCGTCCCGGCGGCGTGGTGGCTGTTCGCGTTCGTCCTGGGCGCCGCCGCCGGGACGCTGCTCCGCCGCACCGTCGCCGCGATGGCGGTCACCGTCGCGGTGGTCTCGCTGGCCGTCCCGGCCGTCTTCTTCTCCCGTGACTCCTACGCCGAGCCGGTGCGGGCCGTCACCGGCGACCGCCTGGCGATCTATGACAGCGGCGCCGATCTGGTCCGCGAGGCGTGGGTCGACCCGGCCGGCCGGGAGGGGGCGGCCCCGCCGGCCGACGTCTGCCCGCCGCCCCCCGGGATGGACGCCCGTTCCGAACGGGCCCAGCTGCTGAAGGACGAGTGCCTGATCGACGCCGGCTACCGGATCGCCGTCTATCACCACCCGACCGACCGCTTCTGGCGCTTCCAGTGGACCGAGACGGGCATCCTGCTCACCGGCACCCTCGTCGTCGGCGGCCTCGCCGTCACCCGCACCCTCCGCCGCCGGAACTGACGGCTCCCCGCCGAGCCGCCGAGCCGCCGACGTACGCGAGGAGCACGCCGGTCGCGTCGACGGCCCGGCGTGGCCGTCCGTCACATGAAGTCCACCTCCGCGTGCGGCAGGCCGCCCGACAGCGAGGGGAAGCCGGGGCCCCGGTCGAAGAACGGGGCCCCGTCCGGCGCGAGCGCCCGGAGCTCGGCGCGGCGCAGGGCGGTGGCCTCGGCGTCGACCCGGAGGTCGTCACGGGGACCGCTCAGGACGACCCCGTAGTCGTCGCGGGCCCCCTCGGCCGAGACCTTGCCGTCGCGGACGTCGGCGGCCACCAGCGCGGGGTCGCGCTCCAGCGGCGAGCCCCAGCCGCCGCCCCCGGTGGTGCGCACCCGGATGACCTCACCGGCGCGGACCGGCGAGTCGTCCACCAGGCCCTCCATCTCCCGCCCCTCGATCTCCACGACGAACGGCCGCCCGGCCCGCCCGCCGTTCACACCCCAGCAGGACAGGATCGAGCGGTCGGCGATGGACATGAACGAGGCGTCGCGCAGCATCCGCAGGTGCTTGTCGTATCCGAGGCCGCCGCGGTAGAGGCCGGGGCCGCCGGAGTCCTGGGCCAGGCCGAGCCGTTCGACCCGGAACGGCCAGCGGGACTCGGCGAACTCGACCGGTATGTTGCGCGAGTCGGGGACGACGTGGATGGTGTCCTCGCCGTCGGCGTACCATCGGCCGCCGGAGCCGCCGCCCAGCACCTCTCTCATCAGGTACGGCCTGCCGTCGGCGTCGTCGCCGTAGACGCCGGTGTAGCGGATGGTCTCCTGGTCGGCGGGCATCCGGCCGCCGGTGGCCTTGGCCAGCACCCCGGCCAGCACCCCCAGCAGCCGCAGGATCACGAAGGTGCGGGCGTTCGTCGGGGCCGGGAAGACCGGGGTGAGCAGCGTCCCCTTCTCCGGGAAGCGCATCTCGATGAGCGGGACGACGCCCTCGTTGACGTCCAGCTCCGCCATCCGCTCCGGGGTCTCGGCCAGGTTGCGCAGGATCGGCGCGAGCCATTTCTTCAGGAACACCCCGTCGGCGTAGTCGCCCGCGTGGTTGATCGGCCCCTTGGCCTGCGGTGACGTGCCGGTGAAGTCGATGACCAGCGGCACCCGCGCGCCGTGGTCGACGGTGAGGGTGATCCGCTGGGTGTGCAGGCGGGGCTCGTCCACGCCGTCGTGCTCGGCGTAGTCCTCCCACACGTGCGTGCCCTCGGGGATCCTGGCCAGCAGCTCCCTGCGGAACGTCTCGGTGGTCTTGGAGATGATCGCGTCGAAGCACGCCTCGACCGCCTCGCGCCCGTAGCGGTCGAACAGCTCCCCCAGCCGCCGCGCGCCCATCAGACAGGCCGAGCACTCGGCGTCGAGATCGCCGGCGAGGGAGTCGGGCATCCGCGAGTTACGGGTCATGATCGTGAGCGCCGCCCGGTTGGGCACGCCCCGGTCCCAGAGCTTGATCGGCGGGACCATCAGCCCCTCCTCGAACACGCTGCGCGCGTGCGAGGGCATCGATCCGGGGACCGCCCCGCCGATGTCGTCGTGGTGCCCGAACGCCTGCACGAAGGCGACCACGGCTCCGTCGTGGAAGACCGGGACCGTCACGCACAGGTCGGGCAGGTGCCCGATGCCGCCCTCGGACAGGTAGACGTCGTTGTGGAAGAACACGTCGCCGGGGTTCATCCCGTCCACGGGGAAGTCCCTGACGACGGGCTGGACCAGCGCCGAGTAGGACCTGCCGGTCAGCTTGCGCAGCCGTACGTCGTGGATGCCCGCCCTGAAGTCGTGCGCGTCACGGATCATCGGCGAGCGGGCCGTGCGCGCGATGGCGGTCTCGACCTCCTTCTCCACCGACGCGAGCGTGCCCTCCACGATCTCCACCAGCACCGGGTCGGCGCTCGTCGGCTCACCGCGCACGGCGCACCTCCAGATTCCCGAACTCGTCCATGGCGGCCGTGAAGCCGGGGTGCACCGGCAGCGTGGAGCCGTACTCCTCGATGACCGCCGGGCCGGGGACCACCGATCCGGCGCCCAGGTCGGCACGGCGGTGGATCGGCGCCGGGCCCCACCCGTCGTAGAAGACCTCGCGGGCTGTCACCGGCCGGGGCTCGGCGGCGCCGTACGGCCTGCGCCCGATGGCCGGGCGGGTGATGGGGCCGATGCCGGAGACGCGGAGGTTGACCCACTCGACGCCGTGCCGGGGGTCGTCGCGGTAGCCGTATCCGTAGAGTCTTCGGTGCGCCTGGTGGAAACGGTCCAGCACCTCCGCGCGCCAGGTCTCGTCCAGCGGCCCGGCGGGGGCGGGCACCCGCACCTCGTAGGCCTGGCCGTAGTAGCGCAGGTCGGCGCTGCGCGCGTAGATGTGCCGCTCGGCGGCGAACCCCTCGCGGTCGAGGGCCTCGGCCGCCTGCTCCTCCAGGTCGCCGAAGATCTCCGCGGCGTCGTCGAGGGAGAGCTCCCGCGTGACGAAGGTGCGCACGTAGTCGTTCTTGACGTCGACGGTGAGCAGGCCGAACGCCGACACGTTGCCGGGGTCGGGCGGGACGATCACCGACGGCAGGCCGAGGATGTCGATGAGCCGGCAGACCAGCAGCGGCCCCGAGCCGCCGAAGGCGACCATCGGGAAGTCGCGCACGTCCAGGCCGCGCTTGACCGTGATCTGGCGGATCGCGTTGGACTGGTTGAACGCGCTGATCTCCAGGACGCCGGCCGCGGTCCGCTCGGGACTGAGCCCGATCTTGCCGGCCAGCGCCTCGATCCCCTGCCGGGCCGCGTCGGCGTCGAGCGGGATCTCCCCGCCGAGCAGGTGCGGGGGGACCCGCCCGAGGAAGACGTGCGCGTCGGTGACGGTGACCTCGGTGCCGCCCCGCCCGTAGCAGAGCGGGCCCGGGTCCGCCCCGGCCGACCTGGGGCCGACCTTCAGGGTGCCCTCCGGGGAGATCCACGCGACGGACCCGCCGCCCGCCCCCACGGTCACGATGTCGATCATCGGGATCTTGCACGGGTAGCGGCCGATGCCGCCCTCGGTGGTCAGCGAGGGCTCCCCGTCGATCACCACCGCGACGTCGGTGGAGGTGCCGCCGCCGTCCAGTGTGATCACCGACGGGTGCCCGGCGGTGGAGGCGATCAGCGCGGCGCCGAGCGCGCCCGCGGCCGGTCCGGACAGCACGGTCGTGATCGGCTGGTGCACGACCTCGGCGGCGGACAGCACGCCGCCGTTGCTCTTCATCACCGAGAACGGCATGCCGAGCCGGTCGGCGAGGTTGGCGATGTAGCGGCGCATGGTCGGCTTGACCGCGGCGTCCACCAGGGTCGTCACCGACCGTTCGTACTCGCGGTATTCGCGCAGCACGTCGCTGGAGATCGAGACGACCGCGCCGGGGTGCTCACGTTCGATGATCTCGCGCATGCGGAGCTCGTGCCGGGGGTTGGCGTAGGAGTGCAGCAGGCACACGCCGATCGCGGTGATCCCCCGCTCGCGGAACCATCCGGCCACGGCCACGGCCTGCGCCTCGTCGAACGGGCGGACCTCGGCGCCGGTGTGGTCGAGGCGTCCGCCGACGGTCTTGACCCGGTGCACGGGGACGATCCGGGGTGGTTTCACCCAGAAGTAAGAGTTGCCGTAGCCGTCGGGGACGCTCTGCCTGGCGATCTCCAGGATGAACTCGAAGCCCTCGGTGGTGACGAAGCCCAGATCCGTGATGCGGTCTTCGAGGAGCTGGTTGGTGGCCACGGTGGTGCCGTGCACGACCGCCGACACGGTCTCCACGCCCGCCTTCCGCAGGACCTTCCGCACTCCCTCCATGAACCCGTCAGCGGGGTTGGCGGGTGTGGAGGGAGTCTTGGTAGTGGTGATCTCACCGGTCTGTTCGTCCACCGCGACCACGTCGGTGAACGTGCCCCCGGTGTCGACCCCTATACGGACGCTACGCATGCCCCCGTGTCTACCCAGTCCTGCGGAGGCGGCAAATCGGCGGACCCTGCCGAAGCTGGGCCGCGTCCTTGGGCACTGTTAGCGGCGGCGCGGACCCATGGTGGAGCCGATCACCGCGTCGGCGTCGTGCGCGTGCACCTTCGCGGCGAGCCGGATGGCCATCTCGTTGGTACGGCGCAGCTCGGCCTCGACCCGGTCCTTGCCCGACTGGCCGACCTGGACCCCGAAGTAGGCGCCGATGATCGCACCCGAGACGCCGACCAGGCCGGCGAAGGGGGCCGCGGACTCGCCGTTGCGCATCGCGATCACCACGAAGGCGACCAGGAGCACCACCAGGCCCGTGACGACGACGTAGAACCCGTAGCGCCAGCGGGCCGCCTCCGCCTGGGCGGCGACGGCCTCGTCCTCGGTCATCATCGCCGCGAGCGCGACGGGTATCTCAGCGGTCTCCGCCGTGGACGGCATCGCCGGGGACGTGGCCGCGGGGATCTTGTTGAGAGGTGGAGCAGAGGCTTTGGCGGTCGTCACAGACCCTCCCACTTTCCGATAGGCAAAATGAATCTCCCATGCTTTTCGCAGTCAAGCCAAGCCGGACCAGGCTATGTCACCGCGAGGTCTCCCATTCCTACCAGCGCACCGCCTACCCAAACGCTCCCGGCCGACCCACTAGGCTGACCCCCCGTGACCGAATCGTCCGCGCTCTCCGCCGTCCCCCTCAAATCCCGTGACGGGGTGCTGCGCTTCTACTTCGGCCCGATGGACTGCGGCAAGTCCACGCTGGCCCTGCAGATGAACTACAACCACGGCCGTCAGGGCAGGCGCGGCCTGGTGCTGACCAAGCACGACCGCTCGGGCGGTCCCCAGCTCACCAGCCGGATAGGGCTGGGCAGCGACGCCATCGAGGTCGTCGACGACCTCGACCTGGTGGCCCTGGTCCGCGGCCACCAGCAGCCCGTCGACTACGTGATCTGCGACGAGGCGTGCTTCTACACGGTCGCCCAGATCGAGCAGCTCGCCGACCTCACCGACGACTTCGGCATCGACGTCTACGCCTTCGGTCTGGCGGCGGACTTCCGGTCGCAGATGTTCCCCGCCGCCCAGCGCCTGTTCGAGCTGGCCGACGAGATCAGCCGCCTCCAGGTGGAGGTGCTGTGCTGGTGCGGCCGTCCCGGCCGGCTGAACGCCCGCGTGGTCGGCGACAAGCTGGTGCGGACCGGCGAGCAGGTGATCATCGGGGACACCGGTGACGCCCCGATCCGCTACCAGGTCCTCTGCCGCCGCCACTACCGCGCGGGCGACCTCGGCCACTCCTGAGCCCGGCCTCCCGGCCGGGTCCCCGCCCGGGAGGTCCGTGGCGCCGGCGGACGGCGCGTCAGACCGCGCAGTGGCCGTCGTCGTCGCAGGCCTCCCCGGCCGCCCTGGGCGCCGGGCTCCGGCCGGTCCGCTCGGCGACCTCCTCCAGAGCGGCGAGCAGGGTGTCCTCGGGCTGGGCGCCGGAGACGGCGAACTGCCCCTCGAACAGGAACAGCGGGACGGAGCCGACGCCCAGGGCCCGGGCCCGGGCCAGGTCCTCCTTCACCGCCGCCGTGCCGTCCTCGCCGTCGAGGTCCGCCCGGACGCCGAGCCCGGCGGCCAGATCGGCGAGGACCTCCCGCGAGCCGACGTCGAGGCCGTCGGTGAAGTGCGCGCGGAAGAGGGCGTGGAGCGCCTCCTCCCCCTTCCCCTGCTCGCCGGCGAGCCGGATGAGGCGGTGCGCGTCGAAGGTGTTGGCCTGGACCGAGCGATCGAAGTCCAGCCTCAGCCCGTCTTCGGCGGCGACGCCCGTCACGTGCGCGAACATCTGCGCGGCCCGCTCGGCCCCGCCGAACTTGGCCGCCGCCCACCTGAGGGTCGGCTCCCCGGTGGACTCCGCGTCCGGCGCGAGCTGGAACGGCCGGAACTCCACCTCCACCTCGCCCCCCTTGGCACGGTAGCGCTCGACGGCGCGGGCGAAGCGGGTGTGGCCGATGTAACACCAGGGGCAGACGACGTCTGAGTAGATTTCAACCTTCACGGAGTGCTGCAACCGGCACGGCGGCCCGCTGATTCCGTACGGCGCGGTCGCCGGGCACCACGCCCCGGAGGACCAGCCCCACATGATCGCCACGGCCGTCGCGGAACGGGCCGACAGACACGTGCTCCGCCGCCCCCCGCCCTGGGGACCGTGTCCGCGCCCCGGGCCTCAGGGGGAGCTCCGGGCCTCAGGGGGAGCTCCGGGTCGCGGGCGGGCGTCCGCCGTCCGCCCGTGGTCTCTCGGGACTACCTGCGGACCCCCTACTTCAGAGCTACCCGGAAGCCCGCCGAGCTACGCGGAAGGTGCGTTCTCCGTGGGGACGCCGGTCACAAGGGGTGATCCATAACTTCGGTGCCGGAATCACGACAGAGATCCGGTATGGAAGGACCATCCCATGGCGTCCCGCCTGCGCCGTACCCTGCTCGCCGCACTGGTCACCGCCTCGGTGGCCGTGCCGGTGTCGGGTGCGGCCCGCTCCTCGGCCGTCCCGGCACCCGTCCCTGCGGCCCTCGCCCCGATGCGGTCCGCGACCCCCGCCGCCCTCGCCGAGCGGTACGCCGCCGGCCGCGAGGGCATCCGGGCGGCCGAGCGGATGGCCGCCGGCGACGGCCACCGGTGGCGGGCCGCGACGCTGCGCGCCATGGCTGACCCGGCGCGGCAGTTCCTGTTCTTCGACGGCCGCGGCGGCGGCCGCACCGCGGAGGTCTTCGGCGATCTGTCGGCGGCCGAGCGGATCGCCGTGCTGGTCCCCGGCAGCGACACCAACCTCGACAAGTACGGGCTGCTGCGCGGTGGCGCGCTGAGACTGCGGCAGGAGCTCGGCGACCGGTCCGCCGTCATCGCCTGGCTCGGCTACCGGACACCCAGCCTGATGAGTCTTGCGGTGCTGACACCCGGCCGCGCGGATGAGGGCGCCCCCGCCCTGCGCGCGTTCGTGCGGGAGCTGAGCGCGGCCCGGCCCGCCGCCCGGATCTCCCTGGTGTGCCATTCCTACGGCTCGGTGGTCTGCGCGCGGGCCGCGTCCGGGCTGGACGTCGCGGACATCGTCCTGTACGGCAGCGCGGGCGTCGGCGCCGGCAGCGCCGCCGCGCTGCGCACCCGGGCCACCGTCTGGGCCGGCCGGAGCGCCGGCGACTGGGTCGCCGGCGTGCCGCACCTGCGGCTGCGACTGCCCTTCGCGACGGTCGGACTCGGGACCGACCCGGTCTCGCCGGAGTTCGGCGCCCGGATCTTCGCGGCGGGCGACGGCGGTCACAGCGACTACCTCAGACCCGGCTCCACGTCCCTGAGGAACATCGCCCGCATCGTCGCCGGACAGTCCCCGGCCGGTCAGGACCGTGATGCGTGACCTCGCCCGCAGAACCGTCATGCGTGGTCTCGTCCGGCGGATCGCTCAGGGCCGTCATGCGTGACCTCGCCCGCAGAACCGTCATGCGTGACCTCGTCCGGCGGGTCGACGCGGCGACCCCGCCCGGCCGCGACCGTGCCCTCGACGCGCTGCGCGCCCTGGCCATCCTCGGCGTGGTGCTCGGTCACTGGCTGGTGACCGCCCTGGTGGCCGACAGCGGCACGGTGCACACCGCCAGCCCGCTCCGGCACCTGCCCCAGCTCACCCCCGTCTCCTGGCTGTTCCAGACCCTCGCGATCTTCTTCCTGGTGGGCGGGCAGGTGGGCGCGGAGAGTCATGCCTCCGCCCGCGCCCGGGGGACGACGTACGGGCGGTGGCTCGGCGCCCGTACGGCGCGGCTGGCGCGGCCGGTCGTCGCCGTGCCGGCGGTGTGGACCGTGGCGGTGGGCGCGATGCTCGCCTCCGGGGCCGGTCTGGAGACCGTGCGCACGCTGGTCAAGCTGGTGCTGTCCCCGCTGTGGTTCCTGCTGGTCTTCGCGGTGCTGACGGCGGCGACCCCGCTGGTGGCCAGGCTGCATCCGCTGTGGCCGCTCGCCGCCGTCGCGCTCGTCGACCTGGGCCGTTACGGCCTGGGCGGGCCCGCCTGGCTCGGCTGGACCAACGTGGCGGCCGGCTGGCTGGTGCCGTACTGCCTGGGCGCCGCCCGGGCCCGCGGCGCCCTGCGGGGCCGGGCCACCGGATGGGCGCTGCTGCTCGGCGGCGGCGCCGCCACCGCCGGGCTCGTCCTGTGGGCCGGCTACCCGGCGGCCATGGTCGGGGTGCCCGGTGCCCGGATCTCCAACCTCGCCCCGCCCACCCTCGCGGCTGTCGCCTTCGGCCTGGCCCAGTGCGGGGCGGCCCTGCTGCTGCTCGGCCCGCTCCGGCGGGTGCTGCGCCGCCCCGCCGCCTGGGCGCCGGTGGCGCTGGTCAACCTGGCCGCGATGACGATCTTCCTCTGGCACCAGACCGCGATGATCGCCGTCACCGCGACCGGCCTGCTCGCCGGCGGGACCCTGCCCGGCCTGAACACCGCCCCCGACGGTCCCGGCTGGGTGCTCGCCCGGCTGGCCTGGCTGCCGGCGTTCGCGCTGGCCCTGCTGGTCTGCTGGGCCGCGTTCCACGCCCACGAGCGGAGACGGCCCGCGACGGGGCCAGGACCCGGCTGACCCCCGGCGGCCGGGACGCCGGGCGCCCTCCGCGGGCAGGTGCTCAGGCGGGGCACGGTCATGTGCCGCGGGCCGAACGTCCCAGGCCGGGGATGAGCACCGCGGCGACGATCAGGTGCATCCCGGCCAGCGCCACCGTGCTCGCGGTGTCGGCGGCGCCGAGCGGGCCGGCCAGCGACAGCGCGAGCACGACGGCCGCGATGACCGTCCAGGTCCGCCCCGGCCGTTTCAGGATCCGCTCCAGCAGCGCGAGCAGCGCCCAGCCCGCCAGCCCGGCGAGCAGGCTAGCCGTGGCGACCGCGGCCGGCCCGACGGGCTGAACCGCCCCGTCGAGCCGGACGGACAGGCCGATCCCGGCCACCGGGCCGGTCAGCGCCCAGAGGACGAGGGCCGCAGCCGTCGCGCCGGCCACTGTCAGCGCCCGCCGGGTGGCGGTGCGGCCGGCCCGCTCCGGCGCGGCACGGGTGGGAATGGTCTCACCGGACACGCGTTTTCCCCTCTCGGAGTCGGACGGGGCGGGCCGTCCCGCACGCCATCCGCTGATGGCGGCCGCGGCGGCCCCGTCTGGTCCATGAGCGTCGCCGTCGCGGCGCGGTCGCCGCATCGGCCGCGCGGCCGGGGCGAGTCCGACCGTGGTAGGGCCGGCCACCGACTTTGGTAGGTGTCGGCGCCGCCGTACCCGGAGCTACCCTTGGTCGGTGCGCGGCGAGATCCACTGCGAGGCGGGGGCGGAGCCCGAGGGGCGACACGCCTCCGAGCCCCTCGCCGTGATCGGCATGACCGTAGGGGTGGGGAGCCTGGTCGCGCTGACGATCTGGGGCCGCTTCGACGCGCACCCGGCGGAGGGGCTGCTCGGTCTCGACATCGCGGCCGGGGTGCTCGGGTGCGCCCTGTCGCCCGTCCTGCTGCGGCGGCCGGTCACCGGCGCGCTGGGGCTCACCGCGTTGGCGGCGCTGTCGATGGCGGCCACCCCGGTGGCCACACTGGGCGCGCTGCTGGTCGCTCAGCGGCGCAGCTTCCCCGTCGCGGCCGCGGTGGCCGCGGCGGGGGTCGCGGCGCACGCGGCGCAGGGCGTGTGGCGGCCGAGCGGAGGGATCACCTTCGGCTGGTGGCTGGCCCTGATCACCGTCGGATACTGCGCGCTGGTCGGCTGGGGCGCGCTGACCCGGGCGCGGCGCGCGCTCGTCATCTCGCTGTACGAGCGCGCCCGCCGCGCCGAGGCCGAGCAGGGCCGACGGGTGGCCGAGGCCCGGATGCTGGAGCGGACCCGGATCGCCCGGGAGATGCACGACGTGCTGGCCCACCGGCTGTCGCTGCTGGCCACATACGCGGGCGCGCTGGAATACCGCCCGGACTCCCCGCCCGAGCAGCTCTCCCGCGCCGCCGGCGTGGTCCGCGCCGGGGTGCACCAGGCGCTCGACGAGCTCCGCGATGTGATCATCCTGCTGCGCGACGAGGACGACGGTCCCGACGGATCGCCCCAGCCCGTGCTCGCCGACCTGCCGCGCCTGGTCGAGGAGACCCGCGACGCCGGAGAGGAGATACGGCTGCGCAACGGGGTGGTCGACCCGGCCGCCCTGCCCGCCGCCGCCGGCCGGACGGCCTACCGGGTCGTGCAGGAGGGGCTGACCAACGCCCGCAAGCACGCCGCGGGTCGACCGGTCCAGGTTGTGCTGGAGGGCCGGCCCGGCGGCCGGCTTGTGATCGACATCCGCAACCCGCTGCCGGAGGGCGGGGCCGCCCCGCCGATCACACCCGGCACCGGGACCGGCCTGGTCGGACTGACCGAGCGGGTGCAGCTCGCCGGCGGGCTGCTCGACCACGAGGTGACCGCCGGCGGCGAGTTCCACCTGCGCGCCTGGCTGCCATGGCCGACGTGAACCGTCCGCTGCGCGTGCTCATCGTGGACGACGACGCCCTCGTCCGCGCCGGGCTGTCCATGATGCTCGACGGGATCCACGGCATCACCGTGGTCGGCGAGGCCGCCGACGGCGACGAGGTGCCCGCGGCCGCCGACGCGCACGCCCCCGACGTCGTGCTCATGGACCTTCGGATGCCGCGGGTGGACGGCATCACCGCCACCCGCAGACTACGGAGCCGGCGGCACCCGCCCGAGGTCATCGTGCTGACCACCTTCGACAGCGACGAGAACATCCTGCACGCGCTGCGCGCCGGTGCCAGTGGTTTCCTGCTCAAGGACACCCCGCCGGCGCAGATCGTCGGAGCGGTCCGCCAGGTCGCCGCCGGAGACCCGATCCTGTCCCCCGGGGTCACCCGCCGGCTCATGGACCGCGCGGCCACCCAGGCCGGCACCTATCAGCGGGCCCGTGCCGCACTGGCCACCCTCAGCCCCCGCGAGCACGAGGTGGTCCTCGCCGTGGCCCGGGGCCGGACCAACGCCGAGATCGCCGCGGAGCTCTTCATGACCGTGGCCACGGTCAAGGCCCACGTCTCCCACATCCTCAGCAAACTCGACCTCGACAACCGGACCCAGATCGCCCTGCTCGCACACGACGCCGGCCTCGCCTGACCTGCGGCGGAGGTCCGCGGTCCGGCTAGGGCTCGGTGGCCATCTCCTCCAGGCGGGCGGCGAGCCGGTCGGGCTCCCCGTCGGCCAGCGCGGCCGCGGCGCGCCACCAGGCGAACCACTCGCCGCTGCGCCACATCCAGTCGACACGCTCGATGGCGGCGATGACGTCGCCCGTGACCTGCCACGGCCCGCCCGCCTGCGCGGCGGTGGCCCCGTGGCGCAGGGCCCAGGCGTGCAGGGTCTCGGCGGCGGCCCCGTCGACCGGCTGCGCGTAGGGGTCGGGGTGCTCATCCAGCCGGTGCGGGCCGAGACCGGCCGCCACGCCCCAGCTCCACTGGGCCTCGGCCGGGCGGGAGTAGCGCAGCGACTCGAAGTCGAGGTTGGAGCCGAGGCCGCCGTCCCGGCGCCTGACCACCACCGCGTCGAGCCGGCCGCCCGCGTCGAAGGAGACCACGATCCGCCGGCCGGGGGCGGCATCCTCGGGCAGCGCGACCCGGTCCTCCACCTGCCAGGAGTTCAGGTCGGTCACCGCGGCGGGCCGGCCCCAGACCTCGTCGGCGGCGTCGTCGGCGATCCAGGCGGCGAGCATCTCCAGCACGGTCAGGTCGGTCCACGGATCGACGGCGGTCGCGCTGCGGAGCACCTCGTCCGGCGCCGGCAGCTTGCCGCCGCGGGTCCGCCGCCACCACTGCCCGCCCAGGTCACGGGTGCCGACCAGCAGCCCGGCCAGCGCGGCGAGCTCGGTGGACCTGCGGGTCAGCGGGGCATAGCGGGCGAGCTCGGCACAGCGGGCGGCACGGTCGGCGCCGAACACGGCCTCCATCTCGCGGAGCAGGGCACCGGCCGCCAGCCGCTCCTCGCCCAGAAGGTCGCGGATCAGTCGTCTGGCCTCGGTCCGGGCATCCTCCGCACGTGCCTCGCGCATACGGGCCACGCTACGCCCGGCGCTCCCCACGCGCGAGAGCCGCCGGCTTCGCCCAGGGGGCCGGCGGGTCGCGCACGAGGACCGACGGCTCACCCCGCGAGACCGGCGGCTCACCCGCGGGGCCAACGACTCTCACGCCGCGAGGCCGGTGGCCCACACATGACAGGTGGCAGCCCTGGATGATCGATTCCAAGGGGTTCAGTGGTCGTATGCGGTGAGTGCCCGCACGGGCCTGTCGCAGCCACCGGGCCTCGGAGATGAAGCCGAGCATTGCCGCATCATCGCCAAGGTGACCAGCTCGGCATCGCTGAGCCGCGGCGCGATGCCCACGGCCGGCCGCCAGGGGGCGAGCTGCGGTGAATCCTTCAGTAGATCGTCGGTCTTGACGTGAAGTGCGGCCGCGAGGGAGTCCAGCTCTGTCTTCACACACCTACGTCGGACTCCCTCGTCGCATGCGCGCAGACGATGTCCTGAAATCGATCATCTATGTGATCGTGCGTCTGCGGGCCAGTTCCCTGTCCTCCTCGATCAGCGCGTCAGCGACCAGCAGTCGCGGCAGTAGGTCCGGTTCGAGTGTCATCGCGCGAAAGACAAGCGCGACGGTCACGTCGTGGTCGGGCCGGTGCACGATCTCGACGGGGTCGGAAACCCGGATGTCTCCCGGCTCGATCACGCGCAGATAGGCGCCCGGCACTGCGGCCTGGGTAAACCGCTTGATCCACCCCTCCCGCTCCAGCCAGCCCTGAAACGTCGCGCACGGGATCCGCGCGCACGACACCTCTAGGACCACCTCTGGCCCGATGCGCCAACGTTCACCGATCAGGGCGCCGTTGACGTCGAGGCCGAGGGTCGTGAGGTTCTCCCCGAAGACGCCGTTGGCGAGCGGCCTGCCCAGCTCGGCCTCCCACCCGTCGAGATCCTCGCGGGCATAGGCGTAGACGGCCTGGTCGGAACCGCCGTGGTGCTTCACGTCGTAGACGCGGTCGCCTACGAGACCGACCTCGCCGGTGCCCTTGGGTCCGGGCGCGATGACGGCAACCGGGCCGTCGACAGGCCGCTTGTCGATACCTGTCGCGCTGAGCCCCTTCCACGGGTTGGGTCGGGGCTTGCCGACATTGACGGAGAGCAGCTTCATGCGCGCGACGGTACGGTCTTCTACCCGCCGGGGCGACTCATTTCCCTGCGAACCCCTTGGAATCGATCATCCAGGCGCGTGGGCCGGCGGCCTCACCTGTGGGAGCCGGCGGCCTCACGCGCGGGGGTCGGCGGGCGGGACGGCCGTGCCGTCGTCGCCGGGCGAGCGCGCCCGGTAGGCGGCCCGGCCCACCATGTAGGCGGCCACCGCCGCGGTGACCACCTGGAAGACCGCGACCAGCGCCAGCGTCCCGGCGATCGCCCAGGTGGGCCGGCGCAGCCACATGGCCAGCAGGATCAGGTGCAGGCCGAGCACCTGCGGCTTGGTCGCCGGGTGCATGCGCGACAGGGTGCCGGGAAACCTGACCATCCCCACCCCCGCCACGAACGCGAGCGCGGCGCCCAGCAGCAGGCACGCCGCGGCGGCCACGTCCAGCGCGGTCAACGCGCCCTCCCCGGGAAGGGCCCGGTCCACGCGGTCAACGCGCCCTCCCCGAGAAGAACCTGGCCAGCGAGACCGATCCGACGAACCCGACGAAGGACAGCACCAGCAGGACCGGCAGCGCCGAGTACTCCCCCACCATCGCCGCCCCCGTCCCGATCCCGCACATCACCACCGCGGTGAGCACGTCCAGCGCGACCGCCCGGTCCAGCATGGAGGGGCCGCGCACCAGCCGGTGGAGCGTCAGCGCCGCCGCGCAGCCGAGCAGCGCCAGCGCCGCCAGATATACTGCCGTCACCGCAGTTCCTCCTGGTCCGCACCGGTGCCGAAGGCCGCCACGATGCCCTTCTCCAGCCGCGTCACGTCCGCCTGGACGGTCGCCTGGACGTCCCCGGTGATGCCCAGGACGTGCAGCACCAGCTCCCTGTCGCCGAAGTGCACCTCCAGCACCAGGCTGCCCGGCAGCGCCGACAGCGCCACGGTGATCAGCACGGCCATCACCTCCGACGACGTGCGCAGCCGTACCTCGACGATCTGGACCGGCGGCCTCGTCCCCAGGCGCAGCGCCCAGAACGCGACGCGGAAGCTGGAGGCCACCAGGTCCACCGCGAAGCGGACCAGGAAGACGAGCGCCGCGACCGGGTGGATCCGCAGGCCGGTGTCCAGCACCGGCAGGGGCAGCAGCCAGACGACGACCAGCCCGCCCAGCAGGCCGCCGAGCACGTTGCCCACGCTGAGGTCGCCCCAGAGCAGCAGCCAGACCACCGTGAGCCACGCCACCTGCGACAGCGGGACGGGCCTGCCCAGCAGTCGGGGGGTGAGCCCCCGGCCGCTCACCGCAGGCTCCCGAGCACCGACGAGATGTACGGCTCGCGGGCCATCAGCTCGCCGGCGGTCCGTCGCGCCAGGGCGGACAGCGGCCCGGCCAGCACGGTGAACGACAGGGCCAGCGCCACCAGGGCCATGGCGGAGCCGAGCATCGGCAGCGGGATGCTCGCGCTCGTGACGATCGCCCGGCCGGTGATCCCCTCGGTGCCGGAGGCCCGGACGACGGGGGCCTCCTCGCCCTCCAGCACGGTCCCCATCTTCTTGATCATGCCGGGGGGCGGCGTCCGCCAGAACGCCTTGTTCCACGTCGTGGCCACGGCGTACAGGGTGAGGAGGCTGGTCAGCAGTCCCCCCGCCACCAGGATGAGCGCCATGGGACCGCCGTCGGCCACCCCCGCCTGGATCAGCGTCAGCTTGCCGAGGAAGCCGGACATCGGCGGGATGCCCGCCAGGTTCATCGCGGGGACGAAGAAGAGCACCGCGATCAGGGGCGCCAGCCTCATCAGGCCCCCCAGCCGCTCCAGCGCGGTCGTGCCGGTGCGGCGCTCGATCAGCCCGGTCACCAGGAAGAGGCTGGTCTGCACGGTGATGTGGTGGACGACGTAGAACACTGCACCCGCCAGGCCGAGGACCGAGGAGAGCGCCACCCCGAAGACCATGTAGCCGATATGGCTGACCAGCGTGAAGGAGAGCATCCGTTTGATGTCGGTCTGGGCCACCGCGCCGAACACCCCGACCAGCATGGTCAGCAGCGCCACCCACATCAGCAGGCCGCTCACCGGCCCGCCGGGGAACAGCAGCGCCTCCAGCCGGATGATCGCGTAGATGCCGACCTTGGTGAGCAGCCCGGCGAACAGCGCGGTCGCGGGGGCCGGCGCGGTCGGATAGGAGTCGGGCAGCCACGCCGACATCGGGAAGATGGCCGCCTTGACCACGAAGACCAGCAGGAGCAGGAGCTCGACCAGCAGCTTGACGTGCCCGGGCAGCACGGAGAAGCGCTCGGCGAGCTGGGCCATCGACACGGTGCCCGTCGCCCCGTAGGCCACCGCGATCCCGACCAGGAAGAGCATCGAGGAGGTCAGGCCCATCACCACGTAGGTGGCGCCCGCGCGGATGCGGGACTCGGTGCCGCCGAAGGTGAGCAGCACGTAGGAGCCGCTGAGCAGCATCTCGAAGGCTACGAAGAGGTTGAACAGGTCACCGGCGAGGAAGGCGTCCGACACCCCGGCGATCATGATGAGGTAGGCCGGGTGGAAGATCGACAGCGGGGCGATGCGCTCCTGGTCGGCGTAGGCCTGTGAGATGGAGTAGATCATCACGCACAGCGTCACCGCCGAGGAGACCACCAGCATCAGCGTGGCGAGCCGGTCGGCGACCAGGGCGATGCCGATCGGCGCCGGCCAGCCTCCGGCGTAGGTCACCAGCGGCCCCCCTCGGTCGGCCGCCAGCAGCAGGACGCATGACACCACCAGCACGGTCGTGAGCGTGACCACGCTGATGAGCGCCTGCAGCCTGCGCAGCCGCCCGCCGATGGCCAGCTTGAGCCCGGCGGCCAGCAGCGGCAGCACCACCGGGGCCGCGACCAGTCCCCCTTCCGGGACCGCGATCAGCTCCGCCACCGGCCCTCCCCGCCCGGCACGGTCCGTGTCCTCGGCGCCCCCCGCCCCGCGTCCGGCAGGGCATGCGGCACAGCCATCAGTCGTCCCCTTCCAGGTCCGGATCCTCTGCCCTGGCCTGCCGCTCCCGGTCGGCCCGGATGGCCGCTCGCATCTCCTTGCGCGCCTCGCGCTGGCGGAGCCGGAACCGCCTGCGGATCTCCCGCTCCCGCTCGGCCTGCTCCCGCTCCCGCCGGGCGAAGTCCGCGCGCAGCTTGTCGATCCGCTCCTGCCGGCTCTCCTTGGACACCGCCTCCTCACGCCGGGCCTCGGCGAGCCGTTCCTCGATCTGCTCGCTGGACAGGCCGGCGTCCTTGTGCGCCTGGAGCCAGCGGCCCAGGTCCACGTTGACGTCCAGGATCCGTCTCTCCAGCTCCTGGGCCTCCCGGTGTTCCCTTTCGCGCCGGGCGGACTCCAGCTGGGCGAGTTCCGCGCGCTGCTCCTGGACCAGCCGCCGGTACGCCTCCTGCTTGGCGAGCACGGCCTGGGTGAGCTCCCCGCGCCGGGCGCGCAGCCGTACCATGCGGTCCTCGGTGTCGTCCTGGACCTCGTCGCCGCCGGTGAGCTGCCAGGACCGGTGGACCACGGCGAGCAGGAACGCGGTGATGCCCAGGGTGATCACGATGGAGGTGAGCACCATCGCCTGCGGCAGCGGGTCGGCCATCCGCGCCGGATCGGACCTGCCGAGGATGGGCGGCTCCCCGGCTGGGCCGCCGACGGTGAGGATCAACAGGTTCACCCCGTTGCCGAGCAGGATGACACCGACCAGCAGCCGGACCAGGCTCCGCTCCAGCAGGAGTGTCACCCCGGCGGCCGCCAGGGTCCCCGACACCAGCAGGGGCAGCAGCGAGACGGTCACCGCTCCTCCTCGGCGTCGATCTGCCGGTCCAGCTCCGCCCCCAGGCTGCGCAGGACGTCCTGCGCCATGCCGACCACCGTGACGTAGATCCCGATGTCGAACAGCAGCACGGTCGACAGGTGAAGCTTGCCGATCAGCGGGACCGCCAGGTCCGCGGAGAGCATGTCCAGCGGCGCGCCGGTGGCCAGCAGCCCCCAGAGCGCGGTGACGGTGGACAGCAGGAGTCCCAGGCCGATCAGCACCCCGGCGTCCACCGGCGCCGCGACGGCCAGCTCGTAGCGGCCGCCGGCGAGATAGCGGATGACCAGCGCCAGCCCGGCCACGATGCCGCCGGCGAACCCGCCTCCCACCGAGCTGTGCCCGGTGAACAGCAGGAAGAGCGAGATCAGCATCACCGTGTGGAAGATCAGCCGGGCCACGACCTCCAGGACGACCGCCTGCTCCCCCGCGGGGAGGGTCGCCGCGAGCCAGTGCGTCCGGTCCTCCCGCCTCGCCTCCGCGGGCGGGCGCTCCAGCGCGTACGTACGGCGGCGCAGGAAGACCAGACTGGTCACCCCGAGAGTGAGGACGACGATCACGGAGCTCTCCCCCATGGTGTCCCACGCCCGGATGTCCACCAGCAGCGCGCTGACGATGTTGGAGGCCCCGGACTCCTCGGCCGCGCCGGCCATCAGCCGGCCGACCGGCATCGCCGTGCGCGCGCTCGCCGCCAGCATCCCGGCACCGACGATCATCACGCCGCTCACCACTCCGAGGGCGACGCGCACGCCGAGGGGCACCCGGGGCGAGCCCTCCCTCGGCCCCACCGGGAGCCTGCGGAGCACCAGCACGAACACCACCAGGCTCAGCGTCTCGGTGAGGAACTGGGTCAGCGCCAGGTCCGGCGAGCCGTGCACCAGGAACAGCAGCGCGACGCCGTACCCGGTCACCCCCGCCAGCAGCGCGAGCACGATGTGCGAGCGCACCCGCGGCGCGACGAGCGCCGTGGCGATGAGCAGGACGCCGATCACGGGCTGCTCGACGCGCTCCCAGGGCACCACGTCCAGCCGGACGTCGCGGACGGGCCCGTACAGCAGCGAGAAGCCCCCGATCCCGGCCATGGAGACAAAAGCGATCATGAGGTAGTCGGGGAGCGAGCCCCGCTGGGTGACGCCGGTCAGTTGGAGGGCGGAGCGGTCCAGCGCCCGGATGACGCTCCAGTAGACGTGGCCGGAGTCGACCAGGCGCAGGATCCGCCCGGTCCGCTCCACCGCGGGACCGGCCAGGAGGAGGAGCACGCCCCCGGCCAGGGCGACGGCCGACAGCAGCAGCGGCACGGGCGCGCCGGTCCACAGCGCGAGGTGGGTGCCGTGGCCGGGCCCGGCGAAGGTGTCGGTGTAGCTCTCCATCGCGTGGCCGTACCGCCCGGCGAAGGGGGCGGCGACCAGCCCGAGTACGGCGAGCAGCGCGGGCGGCAGGAACGTCGCGGCGGCGGAGCCGTGCGCGGGGACCGGCTCCCGGCCCGGCCGGTCGCCGAAGGCCCCCCACAGGAAGCGCAGGCTGTAGCCGGCGGTGAGCACCGAGCCGACGACCACCCCCGCCAGCGTCACGGTGTCGGCGGTCCGTCCGGTCAGCAGCGACTCGAACGCGGCCTCCTTGCCGACGAACCCCAGGAACGGCGGGATCCCCGCCATCGAGGCCGCCGCCGCCACGGCCGTGGCGCAGAGCCAGGGCGCCGAATGCCGCAGGCCGCTCAGCTCGCGCAGGTCGCGGGTGCCGGTGGAGTGGTCGATGACGCCGACGACAAGGAACAGCGACGCCTTGAACAGCGCGTGCGCGAGCAGCATGGCGACGCCCGCGATCGCGGTGTCCCTGGTGGCCGCGCCGAACAGCACGGTCAGGAAGCCGAGCTGGCTCACCGTGCCGTAGGCCAGCAGCCTCTTGAGGTCGTGCTCGCGCAGGGCCCGCCAGCCGCCCAGCACCATCGTGAGCAGGCCGAGCGGCACGACGATCAGCTGCCAGGCGGGCAGCCCGCCGAATGCCGGGCCGAGCCGGGCGATCAGATAGACCCCCGCCTTCACCATGGCCGCGGCGTGCAGGTAGGCGGAGACCGGGGTCGGCGCGGCCATCGCGGCGGGCAGCCACATGCTGAACGGGAAGATCGCCGACTTCGACAGCGCCCCGACCAGGATCAGCGCCATCGCCACCGGGACGGAGCCACCGGCCGGCGGGTCCGCGACGATCCGCGAGATCTCGTAGGTCCCCGCCGCCTCAGCGAGCACGACCATGCCGGCCAGCATGGTCAGACCGCCGAACGTGGTGACGGTCAGCGCCTGTATCGCCGCCCTGCGGCTGGTCCTGCTCGCGGGGTCCTGGCCGATCAGCAGGTAGGAGAAGACCGTGGTCAGCTCCCAGAAGACGTACAGCAGGAGGAGGTTGTCGGCGACCACCAGCCCGAGCATCGCCCCGGCGAACGCCACCAGCACCCCGCCGAACCGGCCGAGCCCCTCCTCCCCGGCGTCGAAGTAGCGGGAGCAGTACAGCAGGACCAGCGCGCCCACGCCGGTGACCAGGAAGGTCATGAGGAGGGCCAGCGCGTCGACGCGGAAGGACAGCGCGAAGCCCAGCGTGGGCGCGTAGGGGTGCTCGGATCCGGCCGGGACGCCGTTCAGCGCCACCCACAGCGCGTAGCCGAGCCCGCAGGCCGGCGGCACGGCGAGCACGGGGAAACCGTTGCGGCCGAGACGGCGCATCAGCGCCGGCGCGCACACCGCCGCGACGGCGTGCAGGATCAGCAGCGGCTCCATGTCCCCCCGGGCAACCGTCGTGGCCGACGTATCCCAAACTGCCAGGAGCCACCCGTTTCACCACCTGAGCACACCAGGGGCTTGACCCGAACACCGCCGGTTCTTCACCGGCGCATGATCAGCTCTTCCGGCCGGTACGGCCGAGCAGCCAGCCGATCACGGCACTGCCGAGCGCGACGCCCGCGCCCATGCCGAACGCGGTCAGGACCGGCCACACCCGAGCGCCCGCGGGGGGCTGCTCGGCGGGGCGTTCGAAGATCCGCGGGACCGTGAGCGGCCCGGCGACGTCCCCGGCGGGGGACGGCACGGCGGAGGACGGCGCCACCGGGGACGGCACGGCCGGGGACGGCGTCATCGGGGACGGCGCCCCTGGAGACGGTGCGGCCGGGGACGGTGCGCCGGAGGAGACGGGGGCGGCGGAGAGGTGGCCCTCCACCGCGGAGAAGAACTCCCCCGCGGTCTTCTTGGCGACCGAGCCGAGCATGCGCTGGCCGATCCCTCCGATCATGCCGCCGATCACGGCCTCGGCGTCGTAGTCGATCCGGGTGCCGCCCTCGACCTCGTTGAGACGGATCTCCACGGTGGCGTCCACGGTCCCGGGCGCGCCCTGTCCCCGCGCCCGGAGCACGAAACGCTGCGGGGCGTCGGGCTCGGACAGGGCGACCTCTCCCTGATAGACGCCCTTGATCGAGGCGACTCCGGCGGTGACCGTCATCCGGTAGATGCCGGGCCCCGTCTCCTCCAGGCGCTCGCAGCCCGGGATCGTGCGCACGAGCACGGCCGGATCCTGGAGCGCGGACCACACGCGGTCCCTGTCGATGCCGAGTACGGCACTGCCTGCGAGCTTCACAGCAGCACCATAGGCAATCGCCCGCCGTGCCGATAACAGCAACATCTGCCCGTCGGCGGGGCGCGCGATTGTCACAGGCCCCGCGTGGCGTCGTCGGCCCGCGACCGGCGCCCCCGGCCGGCCCCTCTCACGGCCGGGGATCTCGGTCCGGCCCCTCTCACGACCTGTGACCCCGGCCGCCCCTTCTCACGGCCGGGGATCTCAGCCGAGTCCCTCCTGCCGGCGGGGATCCCGGTTCACCGACGGGGATCTCGGCCGGACGTCTCTCAGGGACGGGCCGCCGTGGAGGGGCGGCCCCGCAGCGGCGCCCCCACCTCGTGCAGGTGGCGCAGCGCCTGCGCGTAGGAGCTGAGGAGCCCGCTCTCCAGGTAGGGGATGTCCAGTTCCTCGCAGTATTTCCGCACGATCGGCTGGGCACGGCGCAGGTTCGGCATCGGCATGCTCGGGAAGAGGTGGTGCTCGATCTGGTAGTTGAGCCCGCCCAGCACCGTGTCCAGCACCCGCCCGCCGCGCACGTTACGCGAGGTCAGCACCTGACGCCGGAGGAAGTCGAGCCGGTCGTCGCCCCTCAGCATCGGCATCCCCTTGTGGTTGGGCGCGAACGTGCAGCCCAGGTAGACGCCGAAGACCGCCTGGTGCAGCAGGAGGAAGGCGATGGCCCGGCCGGGCGACAGCACCGTCAGCAGCGCGGCGAGGTAGGCGGCCACGTGCGCCGTCAGCAGCACCGCCTCCAGCCCGCGGCGCTTCAGCGACGGGCGCGCCAGGGCCCGGAAGCTGGACACGTGCAGGTTGAACCCCTCCAGCGTGAGCAGCGGGAAGAACAGCAGCGCCTGCCGGCGTCCCAGGAACCTGGGCAGCCCCCGGCTGGCGGCGGCCTGCTCGGTCGACCAGATCAGGAAGTCGGGCGAGACGTCGGGGTCGTGGTCCTCATGGTTGGGATTGGCGTGGTGGCGGGTGTGCTTGTCCATCCACCAGCCGTAGCTCATGCCGATGGCGAGGTTGCCGGCCACCAGGCCGGCGATCCCGCTGGCGCGCCGGGAGCGGAAGACCTGCCGGTGGGCCAGGTCGTGGGCGACCAGCGCGATCTGGGCGAAGACCAGCGCCAGGAAGGCCGCCACCAGCAGCTGGTACCAGGAGTCGCCCACCGCGAAGAACGCGGCCCAGCCTCCGGCGAAGGCGGCGGCGACGAGAGCCAGCCGCAGGGCGTAGTGGCCCGGGCGGCGCTCCAGCAGCCCCGCCTCGGCGATCCGGCGTGCCAGGCGGGCGAAGTCGCTGCCCCGGGCGCCGCTGCCCGCGTCCGCGGTGCCGGCGGACCGGTCCGGGGGGTCGATCACGGTCGAATTGGTCACGGTTCTCCTCGGGAGCGCGGACGCCGGACAGGATTGATCGGCTTCAGCGCCGTAGATCGGCGTCAGAGCTGATGTCCTGTCCCAGGATTCCGTGATCATCGTGGCCGTGGACCCCCGCGACCACCCGGATCCGTGGTGGTGCTGACCCTACCCCGGCCTCCGGCCCGACGGCCACGCCGCAGCCGCCTCCGACAGCAGAGCGGCCGTGGTGGCCCAGACGGACCCGGCCGGCTTCCGGCCCGGCGGCCACGCCGCAGCCGCCCCGGACCGCCCCGCCCCGGATCGGGCCGGATCGGACTGGGCCGGGTCACCGTTGGTCGCGCCGCAGGGGGTGGTCGTCGGGGATCTCGACGAGGACGATGGGCAGGCCGTCGGGGTCCTCGATCCACATCTCGATCAACCCCCACGGCTCCCGCCGGGGAGGGCGGACCACGCCGACCCCCGCATCGCGCAGCCGCCCGTGCTCGGCCGACAGGTCGCGGACCTGGAGCCAGACCGCGGAGGTCTGCCCCGGGGCCCCGTCGGAGCGGCCGGAGAGCTCCAGGAAGCCCTGGCCGAGGAAGAAGACCAGGCCCGGGTCCTCGGCGGGGCCGAACTCCCGGTATACCGCCAGACCCAGGATGTCCCGGTAGAACCGGCGGCTGCGCTCGGGATCGGAGGGACGCACGAGGATGCGGCTGCTCAGCACCTCCATGTGTCGGCCTGCCCTCCCTCCGGCGCCTCCGTGCCACCCGGCCCCCGATCCGCAGGACGGTCCACGCGGCCCACCCGGGCCGCCTCCCGTGGGCGGCGCGGGGAGCCCGCGCCCCCGGTCTCAGGCCCGGGTCGGCTCCTCATAGCCCTCATCCTCCCCGTAGACGTGCTTGTCGGGATCGCCCTCGGGCTGGTTGGCCGGGTCGGTGGGAGAGGGAGCGGACTCCTCGGCGAAGTCCGGAACGTCATGATCTTCCGGATTCTCCCGGCGGTCGGCCAGTGGCCGGCTCTCATCGGACTGCGACATGTGTCCTCCTCGCTCGTCCTTGCTCGTCGATACCGGGCACCCTCCCCTCCGGCGGGCCTGCCTATGCCTTCTCCGGCCGCCGTACCGCCGGCGTCTCCCGCACCCGGCCGGTCAGTTGGAGCTCCGGCTGCTGGCAGGATGGTGGCCCATGGCACCGGGGAAATCATGGGCGAGCAGATCGGCGGCGGCGTTCATGGCCCTGGCGGCGGGCGCGGGATGCGCCGGCGGCACCGGCGGCGTCCCGGAGCCCGGTACCGGCCGCACCTCCTCCGCCCCCGACTCCCCGAATGTCAGCGCCTCGCCGGTCAGGCCCTCCCGGCCGCCGGGGGCGCTGCCCAGACCGGGTGAGGTGGGCCGGATCCCGGCGCCCTCCGACGGACTGCCCCGGGTGATCAGCTCCATCCCCACCCGGCGGAAGGTGGTCTTCCTCACCATCGACGACGGCTGGGAGCAGGATCCGGGTTTCCTCGCGCAGGTCAGGGACCAGCGGATCCCCATCGCGGCCTTCGTCACCCGCGACGCCGTGGAGGCCAGGGGCACGACCGACCCGACCGCGCAGGGCGGCAGATTCCTGGGCGCCGGCAAGTGGGAGTACGTACGCGCCCTGCACAAGGCGGGGGCGACGATCGAGAACCACACGCTGACCCATCCGAACCTGCCGGCGCTCGGCTACCAGCGGCAGCGGGCCGAGATCTGCGGCACCTCCACGCTGATCCGCAAGCATGTGGGCAGCAGGCCCACGCTGTTCCGGCCGCCGTTCGGCAACCACAACACCCTGACCCGCAGGGCCGCCAAGGCCTGCGGCATCGACGCGCTCCTGCTCTGGACCGCGACCGTGCAGCCCGGCGGGAAGATCGCCTATCAGGTGCCCGACAAGAAGCTCCGCCCGGGTGACGTGCTGCTGCTGCACTTCCGCCCAGACCTGTCACGCGACTTCCGCGTCCTGGTCAACAAGATCAAACGTCGGGGGTTCGAGATCGGCAATCTGGACGCCTACCTGAAGGCCGCGACCCGCTAGACCCGCCCGGCCCCGCTCCCCACGACCCGCACGTCCGGCCGGGCCTGGGGTCAGAGGATCTCGGCGGCCCGCGCGGCGGCGTGGAGGTAGACGGGGTCGGGGGTGCGGGCGTGCTCACGGAGACATGCCTCCGCGAGTTTGATCGCGTGCTCGTCGCCGTTGTCCACCGCCCGCGCCGCCACCTCCTCGGGGCCGGGCGGCTCGCCGTACGGCGGCGGCTCGGGGGTGGCGCGGGCGGCGAACGCGCTGTGGATCCCGGCGGCCACCTGCCAGAGCGCGTCGTAGGTGGGCCGGTGGAGCGGGCCGGGCAGCAGCGGGAGCACGGACCTGACCGCCACCGGGGCGGTGACCGCGTGCAGGAACGCGATCGGCGCCCGGCGCCCGTGGGTCAGGAAGATCCTCGCGAAGGTCCGGCTGAGCTCGCCGAGGTCGGCGTCGACGTCCACGGGCGGCCGGAGCGCGCCGACCGCCTCGGGGAAGGCTGCCACGGTGCCGAGCCCGGCCAGCTGATCGGTGATCAGCCCGCCCGCCGGGATCTCGCGCATCGGCGGCAGGTTCCGCACCGCGTCGTCCAGGGAGGCGTTCCCGCCGGTGCGCGGCGTCCCGGGCAGCTCGGCGTAGCGGGCGGCCCAGTAGCCCAGCGCGCGTGCGAGCTCCGCCAGCCGCGCGGGCTCCGGGCTCTCGGCGACGGCCCGGATGGCGTGCGCGGCGCGGATGATCCCGTGGGTGGCCCCGGCGGCGAGTCCCGGGACCAGCCGCGGCCACCATTCGGAGGTCACCTCCAGCCAGGGCGCCTCTTCGAACCGGTGGGCGAAGTATCCGCTCCAGTCGGTCACCCGCCGGAAGTCGCCGAGTGCCTCCCGCCAGTCGCCGATGGGCTCCACCCGCCCCGGCTCCGGCTGCAGCCGGGGGAGATAGCCCTCCACCCAGCGTTCCACGGCGTCGGCTCGGTCCAGCCTGACCAGGGCCTCCACAGCCATCGGCCCGTGGCTGGACAGGCCGCCGCCGAACTCGGGGCCGGTGCCGGCGAACCGCTCCAGGGCTCCGTCCAGGACTTCCATATCGCCTTCTCTCTATATAGCTATATCTCTATATAGATGAAAGCCTCAGAAATGTCCACACACCCGTCCCCGACCCCCCGGCGCCGTCGGCATTCTCAAGGCCCCCACTCACCCGGTCCGCACCGTCCGCCGCCCGGCGTACCCCGGAATCACCCCAGCGGCTGATGTCCGGCAGGCACCTCTCGCACCACCATTGGGGTCATGCGCCCCCGGGGCCCGGCAGGCCCGGGGCGCATCAGGCCGGCAGGGCGCACGCCCCGCCGTCCGGGCCGCCCGGGGCACGACCTCCGGCGGCACAGGGGGGAGAACAGGCGCCGCGGGCGGAGGGGGCGATCTCGGCCCGTCCGGGAAGTGCGGTCCCGGACGGACCATGTGACAAAGATCGCAACAGCTCGCGGCGCCAACCCCACCCATTGCTCTACAGCTTGTAGTACTACTTTTAGTAGAACTACAGCTTGTAGAGCTCAGGACCCGTGAGGGGAAGATGGACGCACTGGACCTTGCGCGGTGGCAGTTCGGGGTCACCACCGTGTACCACTTTCTGTTCGTACCCCTGACGATCGGCCTCGGCGTGTTCGTGGCCGGCCTGCAGACGGCGTGGCACCGCACGGGCAAGGAGCACTACCTCAGGCTCACGAAGTTCTTCGGGAAGCTCTTCCTGATCAACTTCGCGATGGGCGTGGTCACCGGCATCGTGCAGGAGTTCCAGTTCGGCATGAACTGGAGCGACTACTCGATCTTCGTCGGCGACGTCTTCGGCGCCCCGCTGGCCCTGGAGGCACTGCTCGCGTTCTTCCTGGAGTCGACGTTCCTGGGGCTGTGGATCTTCGGTTGGGACAAGCTGCCCAAGCGTGTCCACCTGGCCACGATCTGGGCAGCGGTCATCGGCTCCAACCTGTCGGCGTACTTCATCCTCGCCGCCAACGCCTGGATGAAGCACCCGGTCGGCTACGAGGTGGTCGACGGCAAGGCCCGCATGACGGACCTGTGGGCGGTGCTCACCAACTCCACCGCGCTCGCCCAGGTGCCCCACGTGGTGGGCGCGGCCTTCGTGGTCGCGGGCGGGTTCGTGCTGGCGGTCTGCGGCTACCAGGTCCTGCGCGAGCGGCGCGCCGACCCTGACCGGACCACCCCGGTCCGGCGGGGCGCGGTGGACATGTGGCGGACCCCGATGCGGGCCGCGCTGGTCATGACGGCGATCGCCGGAGTCGTGGTCGCCGGCAGCGGGGACATGTCCGCCAAGCTGCTGTACGAGCAGCAGCCGATGAAGCTGGCCGCCGCCGAGGGGCTCAGGCACGACACCGCGGGCGCGCCGTTCTCCCCCGTGCCGGGGGTCGAGGTGCCCATGCTGCTCAGCTTCCTGGCCACCAACGACCCCGGGGCGGTCGTCCAGGGCACCGAGAACCTGCAGGCCCGCTTCACCGAGGAGTTCGGCCCGGCCGACTACCGCCCCAACCTGCCCGTGGTCTACTGGTCCTTCCGCGTGATGATCACCTTCGGGATGGCCACGGTGGCCCTGTCGGTCCTCGGCCTCTGGCTGACCCGCGGGCGCCGCCGCGACCCGCGCCCACCGCGCGAGGTCCCCGCGTGGTTCGCCCGGGCCTGCGTGCTGGCGCTGCCGCTGCCGACCCTCGCGATGATCGCGGGCTGGCTGCTCAGCGAGATCGGCCGCCAGCCGTGGACCGTCCAGGGCGAACTGCTCACGGCCGCGAGCGTGTCACCCGGCGTCAGCCTCACCGAGGTGGCCGTGACGCTGGCGGTCTTCACCGCCCTGTACGGCGCGCTCGCGCTGGCCGAGGCCGTGCTGATCATCCGCCATGTCAGGACGGGCCCCGAGCCCGTCTCGCCCGCTCCCCGCACGCCGCCCTCCCACGACGGTGAGGACGCGGGCGCCCGGCTCCAGCCGACCCTGATGTACTGAGGCGGAAACGATGGAACTCACCACCTTCTGGTTCGCGATCATCGCCTTCCTCTGGACCGGATTCTTCGTCCTGGAGGGCTTCGACTTCGGCGTGGGCCTGCTGGCCCCGGTGCTGTCCAGGAACGAGGCCGAGCGCAAGCAGGTCCTCGGCACGATCGGCCCGGTCTGGGACGGCAACGAGGTCTGGCTGATCACCGCGGTCGGCGCGATGTTCGCCGCCTTCCCCGCCTGGTACGCCGGGCTGCTCAGCGAGTTCTACCTGCCGATCGCGCTGGTCCTCGTCGGGCTGATCGTGCGCGGCATCGGCCTGGAGTGGCGGGGCAAGGTCCACCACTCCTCCGACCGCGCCTGGTGCGACCTGGGCATCCTGGTCGGCAGCGCGCTCCCGGCCTTCCTCTGGGGCGCCGTCTTCGCCGACCTGCTGCACAACAGCGCGCTGGCCGCGCTGGTCGGCGGGGTGTTCTCCCTGTCGCTGTGCGTGCTGCACGGCGCGGTCTTCGTCGCCCTCAAGACGTCCGGCCCGGTGCGTGCCCGGGCCCGCCGTACCGCGATGATCACTTCCGCGGTGGCGCTGCCCGCCGCGGTCGTGGCGCTGTCCAACATCCCGGCCGCCGGCACGGCCGTCGCCGACTGGACGGCCGCCCCGTGGCTGTGGGCCTGCGCGATGAGCGCGATGGCCGCCCTGGCCGCCGCGGTCGCGCTGACCTGGCGCGGCCGGGACGGCTGGGCGTTCGCCGCCACCGCCTCGTCCATCGCGCTGGGCTCGGTCGCCCTGTTCGGCGCCCTCTGGCCGGCGCCCCTGCCCGGCCTCACCGTCGCCGAGGCCGCCTCCGGCCCCTACACGCTGGGCATGCTGACCTGGATCGGCCTGATCGCGCTGCCGTTCGTGCTCGGCTACCAGGTCTGGTCCTACTGGGTGTTCCGCAAGCGCCTGGTCGCCGAGGTGTCCTGAAGCCTCCCGCCGGAACGGACGGGACCCGCGAGGGCCGGGCGCCGCCGTGGCGCTCCGGGCTCCGGCGGGTCCCGCCTCGCCGCGCGCCGTACGGGGGTCCCGCGGTAAAGGCGGTTGATTTGATTTCCCCCGGACGGCTATGAAGGATCCCCTTCATGAAGCCCCCCAGCCTGTTCCGCCACCGGAACTTCATGCTCCTGTTCGGCGCCGACACCGTCAGCCAGCTCGGCACGCAGATCAGCATGCTCGCGCTCCCGCTGGTCGCGGTGCTCGCGCTCGAGGCGAGCGAGTTCGAGACCGGACTGCTGGTCGCGGCCGAGACCGCGGCCTTCCTGCTGGTGGGACTGCCGGCCGGGGTCTGGGTGGACCGGATGCGCAGGAGGCGGATCCTGATCACCGCCGACGTGGTCCGCGGCGCGCTGCTGGCGTCGGTGCCGATCGCGTGGTGGCTGGACGCGCTGAGCCTCCCCCAGCTGTACGTCGTGGCGCTCGGCATGGGCCTGGCCACGGTCTTCTTCGACATCGCCTACCAGAGCTATCTGCCGAGCCTGGTCGGCCGGGACCAGCTGATGGACGGCAACGCCAAGCTGGAGATCGTGCGGTCGGCGGCGGGCGTGGCCGGGCCGAGCGTGGGCGGCGGGCTGGTCCAGGTGCTCACCGCGCCGGTCGCGGTGCTGGCGGACGCCGTCAGCTTCCTCGGCTCGGCGCTGTTCCTGTGGCGGATCGACGCCACCGAGCAGACGCCGGACCCGGCCGGCCGGCAGGGGCTGCTGAAGGAGATCGGCGAAGGGCTCCGCTACGTGGCCACGCACCGGATCCTGCGGATGATCAGCGCCTCCACCGCCACCGCCAACTTCACGAGCGGGATGATGGCGGCCGTTGAGATGATCTTCCTGACCCGGGTGGTGGGCCTCGCCCCCGGCGCCATCGGCCTGCTGTTCTCCGCGGCGGCCCTCGGCGGGCTCACCGGCGCGGCGATCGTGGGCACGGTCAGCCGCCGCGTCGGCACGGCCAGGATCATCTGGCTGTCCGTCCTCGCGACCGCCCCGTTCATGCTCCTGGTGCCGCTCAGCGGGCCCGGCTGGAAGACGTCGCTGTTCGCGGTCGGCATGTTCATGCACGGGGTCGGCGTGGTCCTCTACAACGTCAGCCAGGTCAGCTTCCGCCAGGGCGTCACCCCCGAGCACATGCTCGGCCGGATGAACGCCACCATGCGCTTCGTCGTGTGGGGCACGCTCCCCCTGGGCGGCCTGGCCGGAGGAGTGCTGGGCGAGCTCTTCGGGGCCCGCGCCACGCTGTGGATCAGCGTGGTGCTGGCGCTGCTGGCCGTGGTCCCGCTGCTGCTGTCCCCGCTGCGCACGATGCGCGACCTGCCGGCCCCCGAGGAGGTCAGCGCCTGACCCACCGGATCAGGACGGCGGGCACGGCTCGACACCATCCATCGAAAACACTCCGCTTTCATCCGAACACACCACGCGACAATCTTGCCTCTTTTAGTATGCCTGAATACTATGAAGGAGGCTCTGGTGACATGGAACGTGGAGATGACGGGAGAAGTCCGAGAGTGGTTGCGAGCGATCGAGCGACCTCCCGATTGATCGGCCAGGCAATCCAGACCCTCGCGGAGATAGGTCCGGACCTAGGGCGACCATTGGCCGACAGAATCACGGGCTCCGCCGTACAGAACATGAAGGAGCTGCGGCCAGGCTCATCGGGACAGAGCGAGATCAGGATCCTGTTCGCCTTCGACCCTCGGCGCAACGCCGTGCTCCTCGTCGCAGGAGACAAGGCCGGCCAGTGGAAATCCTGGTATGACAAGGCGATACCACTGGCGGAGGAGCGGTTCGCCGAATGGGTCGCACGGCTGGGAGCATCACCGAAAGGGCATGATCGATGACCACATTCCACGGGTGGGACGACGTCAAGCGTGAAGTCTTCGACGAAGAAGACATCGTCGCCATCAACGAGGGCGCCGCCGAGACGGTCACCGCGATCAGGCTCGCCGCCATGCGCAAACAGCTCGGCCTGCGTCAGGCGGATGTCGCCGAGCGGATGCACGTCCGGCAGGAGAGAGTCTCCGCAATCGAGCGTGGAGACCTGACCTCGGCCACGCTGAGCACGCTGATCGCCTACGTCCGAGCACTCGGCGGGCAGCTCGAGGTCGTCGCCACCGTCGACGACACCCGCTACAGGATCGCCTGATCCGGCCTCCGAAGAGGACGCACGCCGGCATCCCCGCTGCGCACGATGCGCGACCTGCCGGCCCCCGACGAGGTCAGCGCCTGACCCACCGGATCAGGACGGCGGGCACGCGCCAGGCACTGTCCCGGCGGGCACGGGCTCCGGCACCCGCCGTGGCGGGTGCCGGCCGCGTCATGACGAGGCCGGAGGCGAGGGTGTCGCGGAGCGGCGCAGGTCGAACAGCTCCGACGGGGAGATCGGCATCTTGTCGATCCCGATGCCCTCGGCGTCCTCGACGGCCGAGGCGATCACCGCCGACACCGGGATGATCCCCGCCTCCCCCGCCCCCTTGATGCCCAGCGGGTTGAGCGGCGACGGCGTCTGCAGGTGCGCGGTCTCCACGGCCGGGATCTCCGTCGCGTAGGGCATCAGGAAGTCCATGAACGAGGCGTTCAGCAGCTGGCCGTGCTCGTCGTAGACCATCCGCTCGTACAGCGCGCCGCCGACCCCCTGGGCGACGCCGCCGTGGATCTGCCCCTCGACGATCATCGGGTTGATCAGGTTGCCGCAGTCGTGGACGACGGCGTAGCGCAGGATGCGGATCTCGGCCGTCAGCGGATCGGTCTCCACGATCGCCGCGTGCATGCCGGAGGCGAAGGTTGAGCGGAGCGGCGAGTAGTAGTCGCGCCCCTCAAGCCCCGGCTCCTCCCCCTCCCGCACCGGCGGCCTGTCGAAGGACGACGCCCCGGCGAACTGGGTCGCCCGGGCCGCCTCCTCGTCGAAGGCGTAGCGCAGGGGGTTGGACAGCACCGCCACGGTCGCCAGCGGGAGGGAGACGCCGGGCGCGCCCACCACCTTCACCTCGCCGTCGACGATCTCCAGGTCGCGCGGATCGGCCTCCAGCGCGTCGGCCGCGATCCGCAGGGCCTTCTCCCGGACCTTCCGGCAGGCCAGCGCGATCGCGTTGCCGCTCATCACCGCGGCCCGCGAGGCGAACGTGCCGACCGCGTAACCGAACCTGCGGGTGTCGCCGGTCACCACCGAGACCCGCTCCAGCGGGACGCCCAGCTCGGCCGCGGCGATCTGGGCGAAGACGGTCTCGTGACCCTGCCCCTGGGAGGTCAGCCCCGTGGAGACGTGCACCCGGCCGTCGGAGGTGACCTGGACATGGCCGCCCTCGTACGGCCCGACGCCGGTGCCCTCGACGTAACAGCCGATGCCGATGCCGATCCTGCGCCCCTCAGCCGCCGCCCGGGCCTTCAACCCGGGGAAGGAGTCCCAGCCGATGAGCTCCTTGAGCATCCGCAGCGACTGCGGGTAGTCGCCGCTGTCGTAGATCAGCGGGCGGCCGTCCTGGAAGATGAGGCCCTGGTCGTAGGGGAACTCCTCGGGCCCGATGAAGTTGACCTCGCGCACCGCCGTGCGGTCGGCCTTCAGGTGGGCGGCGATGTGGTCCATCGTCCGTTCCATGCAGAAGACGGCCTGCGGGCGCCCCGCCCCGCGGTACGGCGTGACCTGCACGGTGTTGGTGTAGATCGAGGAGAACTCGACCCGGTAGGCGCCGATCTTGTAGGGGCCCAGGAGCTGGGTGGAGGTGATGATCGGCACGATGATCCCGTACGGCGTGTAGGCGCCGTGGTCGTGCAGGATGGTCACCTCCAGGCCGAGCACCCGGCCGTCGCCGTCGAAACCGACCCGGACGTGCTGCACCTGGGCCCGCTCGTGCGCCGAGGAGACGAAGTGCTCACGCCGGTCCTCGGCCCACTTGACCTCGCGGTCGAGCAGCATGGCCGCCCACGGGACCAGGACCTCCTCCGGCCACGGGTGCACGATCTTGACCCCGAACCCGCCGCCGACGTCGGGCGCGATCACCTCGACCTTGGGCAGCGGCAGGCCGAGCTTGGCCGCGATCGCCATGCGGACGCTGGTGGAGGTCTGGGTGCTCGTGTACACGCGCAGGGAGCGGTCGTCGGCGTCCCAGCGGGCGTACACGCCGCGCCCCTCCAGCGGCATGGAGGCGCTGCGCTCGATGTCGAGCCGGAAGGACAGCGTGTGCGGCGCGGCCTCGATCGCCTCCCGCGCGCCGAGGCCGGCCGCGGAGGGCACCTCCTGCACCAGGTGCGCGCCGACGTTGCCCGGCACGTCGTCGTGGACGAGCTGCGCCGACTGCGCCGCCTCCTCCACCCCGACGACCGGCTTGAGGATCTCGTAGTCCACCCGGATGAGCGCGCAGGCGTCCTCGGCGAGGTAGCGGTCGCGGGCGACCACCATCACGACGGGCTCGCCGACGTGCCTGACCAGGTCGCGGGCGAGCGGGTAGGCGGTGCGGCCGTGGGTCAGCGCGGGGTGCGGGATGAGCAGCGGCAGCGGCTGGGCGAGCAGGGCGGGCAGGTCCTCCCAGGTGTAGATCGCCACCAGCCCGTCCACGTCGAGGGCCGCCGAGACGTCGATGTCACGGATGCGGGCGTGCGCGTGCGGGGACCGGACGAACGCCGCCGCCAGCGCGTCCGGCCCGAGGTCGTCCAGGTAGCGGCCCTGCCCGGTGAGCAGCCGGGGATCCTCCCGCCGCCGCACCGGCTCCCCGAACAGTTTCGTCGTCATGTCGCCCCCGTCCGGCGGCCCGCCGTGCCGTCTCTCCCGGCCCGCCCGCTCACGGTTCCTCCGCCATGATCTCGGCCGCGCGGTGGACGGACTTGACGATGTTCTGGTAGCCCGTGCACCGGCACAGGTTGCCGGAGATGCCCTCCAGCACCTCCTCGTCGGTCGGCGCCGGATTGTCCCGCAGCAGGGCGGTGACCGTGCACAGGAAGCCCGGGGTGCAGAAGCCGCACTGCAGGCCGTGGCACTCGGCGAAGGCGCGCTGCACCGGCGACATCGCGCCGCCGGGGGCGGAGAGCCCCTCCACCGTGGTGATGTCATGCCCGTCCACGGTGACGGCGAACGTCAGGCATGACCGGACCGGCTCCCCGTCCAGCAGGACCGTGCAGCACCCGCACACCCCGTGCTCGCACCCGACGTGCGTGCCGGTCAGGCCGAGGTCGTGCCGCAGGCAGTCCGACAGCAGCCGCCGGGCAGGCACCTCGGCCTGCCGGACCACCCCGTTGACGGTCAGTGTGATCGCGATGTTCATCCTCGGCTCACCGTTCCCCGCCGTCCGCGGCGGCTCCGCTCACGCATCGAGGGCCTCCCGCGCCGCGTCCCGGAGGGCCTGCTGGGTCAGGACGCCGGCGAGGTGGCGCCGGTAGTGGGCCGTCGCGTGGATGTCCGCCTCCGGTTCGATCCGCTCCTGCACGGCGCGGGCCGCCGCGGCCCAGTCGGCCGAGGCCGGGGGGCGGTGGCCGCAGGCGTCGGTGACGTCGACGAGCACCGGGACGGGGCCCACGCTCACGCACGCCACCCTGGCCCCGGTGATCCGGAGGTCGTCGTCCAGGCTGATCAGCGCCGCGATCCCGGCCAGGGCGTAGTCGCCGTGCCGTCTGGCGACCTCGCGGAAGGCGGTGCCCGAGCGCGGGGAGAGCAGGGGGAAGAGCGCGGAGACGGCCAGCTCGCCCGGCCCGGCCGCCGATTCCAGGGGGCCGGTGAAGAAGTCCGCGGCGGGGACGTCCCGGGTGGCGCCGCGCCGGGCCAGCCGTACCGAGCCGCCGAGAAGGGTGAGTACGGCGGGCAGCTCGGCGGCCGGGTCGGCGTGCACCAGGCTGCCCACCACCGTGCCCCGGTTGCGGATCACCGGGTGGGCGACCAGCCGGAGCGCCTGGCGCAGCAGCGGCTGGGCGGCGGCGACCCGCCCGGAGCGCTCCACCTGGGCGTGCCTGGCCAGCGCGCCGACCCGGACGCCGCCGGGCTCCACGTCGACGGTGGCCAGTTCGGTGAGCCGGTTGATGTCGACGAGGCACCCGGGGGCGGCCAGCCGCATGTTGAGCATCGGGATGAGGCTCTGCCCGCCGGCGAGCACCTTGCCGTGCTCGCCAGCCGCGTCGAGGGCGTCGAGCGCCTCGCCGACGGAGCGGGGGGCGTGGTAGTCGAAGGGAGGCGGTTTCACCCGGACGCCTCCTCCCGCCCCGTCCCGCCCTCGGAGGGCCGCGCGTCCGCGGCGGGCCTGCCGGATATCGCCCGCAGCAGGTGGTAGCCGCCCACCACCACGATGGTGCCCAGGGCGATGCCCTCCAGGACGAAGTGCGAGCCGATCATCTGCCGGACCGGGCCGATGGCCAGGATGATGCCCGCCCCGACCGGGACCATGTTGACCGGGCTGGAGAAGTCCACCTGGTTCTCGATCCAGATCTTGGCGCCGAGCAGGCCGATCATGCCGTAGAGGATCACGGTGATGCCGCCGAGCACGCCGCCGGGGGTCGCCGCGACCAGCGCGCCGAACTTGGGGCACAGGCCGAACAGGATCGCGATGACGGCGGCGATGTAGTAGGCGGCCGTCGAGTAGACCCTGGTCGCGGCCATGACCCCGATGTTCTCGGCGTAGGTGGTGGTCGGGGAGCCGCCGAAGGTGCTGGCGACCACGGTGGCGGCACCGTCGCCGAGGATCGCCCGGCCCATGTACGGGTTGACGTTGGTACCGGTCATCTCGCCGACGGCCTTGACATGGCCGATGTTCTCGGCGACCAGCGCGATCACGGCCGGGAGCACCAGCAGCACGGCGGAGAACCTGATGTCGGGCAGGAACGTGTCGGGCCAGCCGATCCAGGGGGCCTCCGCCACCGCGGCGAAGCTCACCCGCGGATGCGTGTCGACGGTGGCGGTCGCGGCGTTGTAGGCGGTGATGTCACCGAAGACCCGGTCGGCCGCCCAGGAGAGGGCGAAGCCGATGATCAGCCCGAGCAGGATGCCGATCCGGCCGATGAACCCCTTGAAGAACACGATGATCACGAAGGTGACGAGCATCGTGATCAGGGCGATCCACTGGTCCTGCGGCCAGTAGACGTCGGCGACCACGTAGGCCAGGCCGAACCCGATGAGCATGACGACCGCGCCGGTGACGACCGGCGGGAAGATCCGGTTGATGATCTGCACGCCGAGGAAGTGGATCGCCACGCCGACGAGCGCGAGGACCAGTCCGACGACGAGGATCGCCCCGGTGACGATCGCGTCGGCGGCGGGGGTGTCGCCGCCGTGGATCGCCCGGATGGCCAGGACCCCGCCCACGAACGAGGCGCTCGTCCCGAGATAGCTGGGGATCTTCCCCTTCACGATGAGCAGGAACATGATCGTCGCGACGCCGGAGAACATGATGGCGACGTTCGGGCTCAGGCCCATGACCAGCGGGAAGACGAACGTCGCGCCGAACATCGCGATGACGTGCTGGGCCCCGAAACCGATCATGCGCGGCCAGGACAGTCTCTCGTCCGGTCTGACGACCTCTCCGGGCGCCAGGGACTTGCCGTCTCCGTGCTTGGTCCAACCTGCAACCATCAAGCCCACCTCTCACCGGGCCGTCGGTCGGTGGCCGCCCCGCAGGCATCCCTCCGGCGATCCCCATGCTGTCGTTGCGGGCACATTAGGCCCGTGCTCGCCCCCGTACACCGTCATGATCTGCCAAATCTGAGTCGCCGGCCAGTGACCGCCTCGCTCACCGGCCGCGACGACGTCCGGTGGGGAGATGAGGGACTACGGAGGGTTCCCGGGCGCGGCGGCGCCAAAACCCGGTGCGGGATCACGGCGCGGGCTGTCGCGCCCCGCGGGCCCTCCCGTCCACGGCCCCGGTGACCTGCGGCGTCCCCGGGGCGGGCGGGCCCTCGGGAGCACCGGCGGAGGACCCCCGCACGCCGGGCGGCGGGAGACGACCAGAATGATCGTTCACATCATGTGATCATAGCCCCTGGCCCTGTTCGGAGCGGTCGCAGGCCAGGTCCGGCGGCGGATCGGCGTGGGCGGACCTCCGCCACTCGTCGGCCGACAGGTCGCGGCCGGCGATCTCACACGCCTTCCTCGTCCACGCGGCGGGGTCGACGGCGGTCCGGGCGAGGACGCCTCCCGACGTCGCGGAGAGCAGTTCGCGGCCGTCGGCGGTGAAGGCGATGGCCGTGGCGTCCCACGGATACCCTCCGCCGCCCGTGACGGGCGGGAGTGGGAAGGCGCCGAGGATGTCGCCGGTGCCGAGGCTCGCCAGCTGCACGCTCCCGTCTCCGCGGAGCCGGGCGACCGTCAGGCCGTCCGGGCCGACCGCGGCCGCCGGCCTGTTGCCCGCGTCGCCCGGCAGGGTCGTCAGCCGGGTCCGGCCCGAGCTGTCCCACACCTCCAGGTCGCCGCCGCTCCGCTGGACGAGGAGCCGGTCACCCGCGAACAGGACCAGCTCGGCGGCGCCCGTCCCGACCGTACGCGTCCTGCCCGTGCGGGTGTCGGCGAGGACGACGGGGCCGTCGCCGGCTCTCCAGGCCACCGCGGTGCCGTCCCGGCTGATGTCCGCCGTCTCCAGGTCCGCCACCGCGTCGGGCCGCAGGCCGCCGTGCCCGGCCGGCCGGCCGGCGGTCAGGTCCAGCACGCCGTAGCCGCCTCCGTGCAGGACCGCGACGCTCCTGCCGCCCGGGAGCGCCCGCACGGCCGCCGGTCTCTCCAGGGCGGCAGGTCCGAGCCGGATGTCGCGCACCTGCCGCCCGTCGGGGCCGGCGGACCAGACCCGGACGGACCGGGCGGGCTCCGCGCCGACGGAACCGATCAGCAGGACTCGCGGGCCCGAGTCCGCGGCCGCCACGGAGGCGCCGGACAGCCCCTCGGCGTGGACGAGCCTGCGCGGCTCGCGCCCGCTCAGGTCGTATACGTCTCCCCCGGTGTGGAGGCCGCCCACCACCGCGACGGTCTTGCCCTCCGGGGACACCGCCAGGCGGGGCGGCGGGTCGAAGGTGGGGCCGCTCTCGATCTCGATGCCGGTGGACACGGTGATCCGGCTGGTCTCCCGGAGGTCCCACAGGAACAGGGTGTCGCCGGTCGCGGAGACGAGCCGGTCGTCGCCGCCGAGGAACCGGATCATGCTGACGCTGCCGCCGCCGGTCAGCTCCAGCGGCGGCCGGAGGCGCTCGACGTCGGCGCTCAGCTCCAGGACGTACATCCTGCCGCTCCGCGAGGCGGCGGCGTACCGGCCGTCACCGCTGAGCTCCAGGTTGTCGTACGGCCCGTCGGGCAGCCGGCCGGCCCTGCCCGTCCCCCGGCCCGTCGCCAGGGTGACGACGCCTCCGTACTTCACGTAGCCGTAGTGGCCCGCGTCGGCCGAGATCCCGTAGGTGTAGTTGCCGGCCGGGCTGAAGAGGTCCGAGGATGCGCCGATCCTGCGCAGGTCGGTGAGCCTCCTGCGCTCCCACGTCCCGCTGCTGTTGACCAGCGCCACCGACGAATCGCCCCGTATCCCGATCATCTCGGAGTCGGTCGCGGCGCGCACGGCCCGGCCGGTGCGCCGGTCGCGCACCGCCAGCACGCCGGCCGGCGGCGGCTCCAGCACGGCGACGTAGCGGCCCGTGGCCGACAGGGCGACCTTCGCCGCCCGCCGGGACTCCAGCGGGACCGGCCGGGCGGCCGCCCCCGCCCCCGCCTCCAGGACGGAGGCCCGGACCCCGTCGGCGACGGCGACGGTACGGCCATCCGAGCTGGTCGCGACGCTTCCGACCGCCCTGTCGCCGACCCTGGTCTCGGCGCGGGTCCCGGCCCGGAGGTCCCACCGGACCACGGTGCCGGCGGCGGTCCCGGCGACGATCACGTTCCCGTCGGCCGAGGCGGCGAGCGCGGTGATCACGGCGCCCGCCGGCAGGCAGCGGACGAGACGCGGGTTGGCGGAGACGGCCTGGAACAGCGCGGCCCGGGTCTGCGGGTTGCGGTCCATCCGGTACGCCTCGACCGCGAGGAGCTGCGCGAGGTCGAAGCGCGTCCCCAGACTCGCGATCGCCTCGGCCGCCAGCAGCCGGGAGGTGGCCAGCCTGGCCTGGGTGCGCGCCTGGTCGCGCTGGTCCAGCGCGACCGCTCCCCCCGCGACCGCCACCGCCGCCGCCAGCGCCAGGGCGACCACCGCGGTCCACGCCACGCGCATGTTACGGCGGTGCGACCTCAGGTGCTCGCCGTGCAGCTCGTCCTTGTCCATCCCCCGGACCGGCGCGGCGATCGCGGCGATCCTCTCGTCGGGTATCTCCGGCGGCTCACCCCGGGCGCTCCGGACGTCGCTCAGGTCCACCCAGAGCGGCTCCTCGGCGAAGACCCCCCGCAGCACGGGCGGGACGGCCGCGCCGGCCGCCCAGTCGCCGGTCCCGGGATCCCAGGCGAGCCCCCCTCCGGTCGAGACCAGCAGCAGCCGTCGCACGGACCGGTGCTCCAGCCACCAGGCCAGCTCGCGTTCCACCCAGACCGAACCGGCCGCCCCGGGCGAGGCCAGCAGGATGAGCCACTCCGACGAGCTCAGGGCCGCCTCGATGGAGGTCCACAGGCCCGGGTTGGCCGCCAGGCTCGCCTGGTCGCGGAACACGCGCAGGGCACGCATCCGGTGCCACGGCTTGGCGAACCGCTGCAGGCGCTCCTGCAGCACCCGCGCGAGCAGGCCGTCGTGGCCGTGGCTGTAGGAGATGAACGCGTCGTACGCCGAGCCGCGCGCTGCCGTCATACACGCTCCGTCCGGGCCGCGCCCCGGCTGAGAGGTGTTACCCGCGATCCGGGGACATCGTCAGAGTCGCACGGACGGCGGCGGCGGACCGGCTTTCATCGAAAAATCCCGGCGGCCCGGATGTCAGCTCCGGGCGCCGACGACGCGGATCTCGAAGCCGTCGCCGGTGACGACCTGGCCGGCGCGGATCTTGCAGGTCTTGCGGAGCTCGACCTCGCCGTCCACCATGACGTTCCCCTCGGCGATGAAGTGCTTGGCCTGGCCGCCGGTGTCGGTGACGGCGCAGTATTTCAGCAGGTCGCACAGCGGGATGTAGTCGGTCTCCAGCTCAAAGGTCTCGTTCACGCCCCCGAGTTTAGGGGCCGCGCCTCCGGACGGGGCCGCGGGCTCAGATGCCGCGCATCCGCAGGACGTGCAGCGCGAGGGTGAGGTTCAGCCGCAGATGGGCGTCCTCGGTGAAGTTGCCGAGCATCCGCTCCAGCTTGCCGATGCGGTAGCGCAGCGTGTTGTAGTGGAAGTGCAGCCTGCGGGCCGTCTCGGCGACGTTGAGGTTGGTGTCCAGCAGCACCTGCAGGGTCCGGCGGAGATCGGCGTTCTCGGCGTCGTCGTCGGAGGCGAGCGGGCCGAGGGTCTCGCGGACGAAGGCGTGCAGCTCGGCGGTGTCGTTGACCAGCGACAGCAGGCGGTAGACGCCGAGCTGGTCGAAGTGGGCGACCGCGCCGGGGCCGTGGAGCTGGCGGCCGACCCTGGCCGCCTTCAGGGCCTGGCCGTACGCCTCGGGGAGGGTCTCGGCCCCGGCGGCGACCCGGCTGGCGCCGGTGGAGAAGGTGGCGGGCAGGCATTCGGCGAAGGCCGCGGCGGCGTCCTTGGCCAGGCGTCCGGTGTCGACGGCCGCGTCCACGACGGCGACGACCTCGTGGGAGAAGCCCGCCACCGCGCCGCGCGGGTCGTGGCGGCGCATCGCGGCGGTCCAGCAGGTGACCAGGCGGTCCTGGGCGACGCGCTCGTCGCCCTCCGGGTCGAGCTCGGCCACCAGCACGGTGACCGGGCGTTCCAGGTCCCAGCCGAATGCCTTGGCCCGCGAGGCGACCCGCTCGGAGCCGCCGGCCCGGCCGGTGAGCACGTCGCGCAGGAAGTCGGCGCGGTATTTGCTCTCGACCGCGTTGACCGCCTCCTGCCGGGTCACCACCAGGGCGGCGACGGTAGCGGCACGTTCCAAGATTCCGACGTCGCTGTCGCGCACCGACCCGACGGGGCCACAGGCGACGATCCGGCCGTGGTGGTGGCCGCCCGCCACGACGGGGACCGAGGTGTGACCGCCCTCGGGGGCGCCGCGCAGCGCCGCCAGGTGCTCGGCGGGCCCGGCGGCGGCCAGCACCTGACCGGTCCCGTCCAGCACGGCCACGGCCACGTCGAGCAGCCCGGCCACCTCGGCCGTCACCTCACGCAGCCCGCCCCCGGCGAGCACGACCTGGACCAGGGCCCGGTGCGCCTCCTCGGCCCGGGCCAGCACGGCGGCCTGCCGGTTGAGGATGTCGGTGAGCACCTGGTTGAGGATGTCGTCGAAGCCGACGTCGTCGGGCAGCTGGATCAGCGGGAAGCCCAGCCGGTCGGCCTGCTCCACCATCTCCTCGGGCAGCCGGTCGAGATAGCGGCCGAGCTTGATGGCCAGCGCGGCCAGGCCCCGCTCGTCGAGATCGGCCACCAGCCGGTCGAGCGACTGGGGGGTGTTGCGCAGCGGGTAGCCGGTGGTCAGCAGCAGCTCGTGCGGCTTCACCCAGGCGAGGACGTCGGGGACCTCCATCACGTTGAGCCGCTGCACGATGCGGCCCAGCCCCCGCTCCCCGGCGATCAGCCGGGCTCCGGCCAGCGTCGAGACTCCGAGCACCTCCCCGACGGCGACGCCGTGGATGATCGTGCCGGTGCTTGCCAGACGCACGGGAGGTTCCATGCAGCGATTGTGACTGATGGAGCCGTCTGTCAGGAAGAGCCAACCATCGGGCTGACTGTTGGCATCTTTCTCCGTACGGAGCGGCTCCAGGACCGTTCTACCGTCGGCTCAATGGATGGGGGGATCCGTGATCGAGCGCATCGAGCGAGCCGACGGGCACGGCACCGGCACGGGGCCGCCGAGGGAGGTCCCGTGACCGTTGGAACGCGCCCGAGGGTCCAGCGGGCCCGCCCGCGGACGGAGGCGACCGGCGCGGCCAGCACGGCCCTGCGCCGGCTGCTGGAGTCGCCCCGCCGGCCCGCCCGGGTGCTGGCGGCCTTCCCCTCCGGGGTCTACCTGGAGGTCCGCACCGAGCTCGAACCCCAGGTGATCGCGGTGGTGACGGGGACGGCCACCCGGCTGCCCAACGCGATGGTGGTCACCGGCCCGATGCCGCGGGTCGCCGTGGGGGACGAGGCGTGCGTCGGCGACGGCTCGATCGAGGTCGGGCGGCTCAGCCTGCGGGCGCACCGCTGGTGGGACCCGGCCCCGCCGCTCGGACCGGTGGACCCGGCACGGCTGGCGGCCGCGCTGCCCCAGCTGGCCGGCCTGTGCGAGCGGTCGGCGAGGCGTCCGGGGCTGGAGGGCAACGGCGCGGCCGGCCTGCTGGCCGAGGGGTGTGCCCGGGCCTCGCTGCTGCACGGCGTCACGGCCGCCGAACAGCTCGTCGGGCTGGGTCCGGGGCTGACCCCCAGCGGCGACGACATGCTGGCCGGAGTCCTGGTGGCGCTCCGTCACCTGGGCACGGCGGCCGGGGCCGGCCGGGCTGTCTGGCTGGCCGACTGGCTGGCCGCCGCGGTCACCTTCGACGCCCGGGGCAGGACCACCCCCATCTCGGCGGCGCTGCTGCACTGCGCGGCCCGGGGCCAGGCCAGCGGCGAGGTGCTGGCCGTGCTGCGGGGCCTGGCCGGCCGGCAGGCGCTGGAGCCGGCGCTGCAGCGACTGCTCCAGCTCGGCCACACATCGGGGGCGGACCTGGCCTGGGGGCTGCGCATCGGCCTGGCCGCCGTCGTCAACCTGGGGGTGGGGACGTATGAGCACTGATCTGGTCGACGTACGCACGGGGGTCTACCACGACTCGGTGAGCCTGATGCGGATCAGCCAGGCGGTCACCGCGCTGCCCGGCGTCGAGGTCGCGATGGTGGCGATGGCCACCGAGCTCAACCGAGACCTGGCCACCGACCTGGGCTTCGTCCTGCCCGGGGCGGGCCCGGCGGACCTGCTGATCGCGGTGCGGGGCGGCGGCCCGGCCGCGCTGGAGGCCGCCGCCGCCGAGCTGGAGCGGCTGCTGGGCGGCCTGACCGGGCGGGCCGCGGGCGGCGCCGCGGCCGAACACCCCCCGCGGACCGTCCGCGCCGCCGCCCGCACGGCCGGCGGCCGGACCGCCACCCTGGCGCTGGTCTCGGTGCCGGGGCCGTACGCCTTCGCCGAGGCCCTGGACGCGATCGAGGCCGGCCTGTCGGTGATGATCTTCAGTGACAACGTGCCGGTCGAGCAGGAGGTGCTGCTCAAAAAGCGCGCCGGGGAGCTGGGCGCGCTGGTCATGGGGCCCGACTGCGGCACCGCCGTGATCGGCGGCGCGGGCCTGGGCTTCGCCAACGTGCTGCGGCCGGGGCCGGTCGGGCTGGTGGCCGCCTCGGGGACCGGCGCCCAGCAGGTGAGCTGCCTGCTGGACCTGGCGGGTGTGGGGGTCAGCCACGTGCTGGGCGTGGGCGGCAGGGACCTGTCGCGGGAGGTGGGCGGGCTGTCCACGCTCCGCGCCCTGCGGGCGCTCGACGCCGATCCGGCGACCGAACTGATCGTCCTCGTCTCCAAACCCCCCGCCCCCGAGGTCGCGCACGCCGTACGGCAGGCCGTCGCGGAGCTCGCGACCCCGGTGGTGAGCGCGCTGCTCGGCCCCGGCCAGGACGACCTGACCGCCGCGGCCGAGACGGCGCTGCGCGCGCTCGGCGCGCCGGTGCCGCGGTGGCGCTCCTGGCCCGCGCCCGAGCCGGTGGCCACGGCGGGCACGGGGACGCTGCGGGGCGTCTACTCGGGCGGCACCCTGTGCACGGAGGCCCGGCTGATCGCCGGGGCCGGGGAGTTCACCGACTTCGGCGACGACGCCTACACCCGCGGCCGGGCCCATCCCATGATCGACCCCACGCTCCGCCTGGAGGCCCTGGCGCAGGTGCCGTCCGGCGACGTCGCCCTGCTCGACGTGGTCCTCGGCCACGGCGCCGACCCGGACCCCTCGGCGCGGCTCGCGCCCGGGATCACCGCCGCCGTCGCCGGGGGCGTGGCGGTGGTCGTCGCGCTGGTCGGCTCCGAGGGCGACCCCCAGGGGACGGCGGCCCAGGCGCGGGCGCTGCGGGCGGCGGGGGCGGCGGTGTTCGTCTCCAACGCCCAGGCTGCCCGGCACGCGGCCGGCCTGCTCCGGGACGCCCGATGACCCGCCGGCCGTCCCGGACCGGCGACCGCCCGGCCTCGGGCCGCCGTTGCCCGCTCAGGAGTATCCGATGACACTGCCCATGCTCTCCGGAGAGCCCCAGGTGATCACGGCCGGCGCCGAGCTGCTCGGCGAGGCCCTGGACGCGCAGGCCGTGCCCAGGGTGGGGGTGGACTGGCGCCCGCCGATGCCCGGCACCGCCGGCGACCTGGCCCGGGTGCTGGCCGACCCGCGCCGGGTCCGCGCCAACGAGACGGCCGTCGGCCGCCTGGTGTCGGCGCGTCCCCAGCTCGTCGGGGTACGGCCCGCGCACGAGGTGCTGGACCTGCCCAGGGGCACGTTCCTGCACGCCGGGCCGCCGATCGAGTGGGAGCGGGCGTCGGGCCCGATGCGCGGCGCGCTCATCGGGGCGATGCTGCTGGAGGGGCTGGCCGCCGACGCCGAGGAGGCCGGTGAGCGGCTCGCGGCCGGTCGGGCCCGGCTGGAGCCCTGCCATCACCACCGGACGGTGGGGCCGATGGCGGGTGTGGTCAGCCCGTCGATGTGGATGTTCGAGGTGCGCGACGCCGAGCACGGCGGCACCGCCTACTGCTCGCTCAACGAGGGTCTGGGCAAGGTGCTGCGCTACGGCGCCTACGGCCCGGAGGTGCTGGAGCGGCTGGACTGGATGGGCAAGGTGCTCGGCCCCGTCCTGCGGACCACCCTGGAGCGGACCGGGCCGCTGGACCTGCGGGCGCTGGTCGCGCAGGCCCTGCAGATGGGCGACGAGCTGCACAACCGCAACCGCGCCGCCACCTCGCTGCTGGCCCGGGAGCTGGCTCCGGCGATCGTGGAGGCCGCGCCCGGCCACGCGGCCGAGGTGCTGCGCTTCGTCAACGGCAACGACCACTTCTTCCTCAACGCCGGCATGGCGGCGTGCAAGGTGAGCGCGGACGCGGCCAGGGACATCCCGGGCTCCACCATGGTCGTCGCGATGGCCCGCAACGGCACGGACTTCGGCGTCCAGGTCTCCGGGCTGGGCGGGCGCTGGTTCACCGGCCCCGCGGGCGTGCCAGACGGCCTCTATCTCGGCGCGTACGGCCCGGCCGACGCCAATCCCGACATCGGCGACTCCACGATCACCGAGACGGCGGGCCTGGGCGGCTTCGCGATGGCCGCGGCCCCGGCGATCGTCAGGTTCATCGGCGGTGACGTGTCGGACGCGATGGCGGCCACCCGGTCCATGTACGAGATCACCCTCGCCGAGCACCCCGCCTACCAGATCCCCGGCCTCGACTTCCGGGGGACGCCGGTCGGCGTCGACGTCGCGCTGGTCGCCAGGACGGGGCTGCTGCCCACCGTGAACACCGGCATCGCGGGGCGGGTGGCGGGCACGGGACAGGTCGGCGCGGGTCTGGTGAGCCCGCCCGCCTCGGCCTTCACCGCCGCCCTGGCCGCCCTGGCCGAGGCCGCCGATCAGGGCGGCGGAACGGCCGAGTAATCGTTTCCGCGGGCCGTGATCCGGAAATTCGTGATCGGCGCGCGGTGGGGGCGGCGGCGTATCACGGCCTCCGCGGGGAGTCCTCGGAGAGCAGGTCAGACCTGCGAGAACGGCACCGATTGACAATTAGTGCGGCCTGGTTCCCCCTGCATCAACTTCCATTACCGATTGTGATCCCGATATCGTGTCGAACCTTACAAATGGGGTGGCTCGGGGGGACGGGGTACGATGAGCGATCGCTTGTTCGGTAAGGCCCCGGGGGGAGCGGAGGGCGCGGGCGTCCCGGCGGCACAGGGCAGGCTGGTCGGCAGGCGCTACCGCCTGGTCTCCCCGGTGGGCCGCGGCGGCATGGGCATGGTGTGGCACGCCCACGACGTCCTGCTCGACCGTGACGTCGCGGTCAAGGAGCTGATGCTCCCCTACGGGCTGGACCACGCCGGCAAGCAGCTGGCGCACCGGCGCATGCTGCGCGAGGCCCGGTCGGCGGCACGGCTCAGCCATCCCGGGATCGTCACCGTCCACGACGTCGTCGAGGAGGACGGCCGCCCCTGGATCGTGATGGAGCTGGTGCGGGCCTGGTCGCTGGAGCAGGCCGTACGGCAGAGCGGGCCGCTGCCCGTGCACCAGGCCGCCGAGATCGGCGTCCGGGTGCTCGACGCGCTCCGCCACGCCCACGCCGCCGGGATTCTGCACCGCGACGTCAAACCCGGCAACGTGCTGCTCACCTCCGACCGGGTGGTGCTCACCGACTTCGGCATCGCCGCGATAGAGGGCGACGTCACGATCACCCAGACCGGCCTGCTGATGGGCTCCCCCGCCTACATCCCGCCGGAGCGGCTGTCCGGCCAGCCGGTCACGCACGCCGCGGACCTGTGGTCCTTCGGCGCCACCCTGTACGCGGCGGTGGAGGGCCACCCGCCGTACGAGGGCCCCGACGCGGTGGCCGTGCTCGGCGCGATCCTCACCCAGGAGCCCGCCCGGCCGCAGCGGGCCGGGGCGCTGATCACCGTCATCGAGGGGCTGCTCCGCAAGAACCCGGCCGACCGGATGACCGCCGCCCAGGTGTCGGACCTGCTGGACCGGGTGCTGCGCAGTCACGGCTCCGTCCCCCCGACCCGCGGGCCCGCCGTGCAGGTCCCCGCTCCGGCGCCGGTCCTGGCCGAGTCCGTCGCGGCGCATCTCATGTCACCGGCGGACCCGCCGGCCGGGCCGATGCCCTCACGGATCATCGAGACCCCCTCCGGCCCGGTGCGGGTGCCCTACGATTCGCCGGCCGGCGCTCAGGCCCCCGCCCGCGACGCGCCGTCCGACGCCCCGGGCGGGCACCACGCGGACCTGCTGTCGGTGGCGGGGCGCTCCCCCTCCAGGCTCGCCGATCCGCCGGCCACCCCGGCCGGCGGGCACCAGCGCGGCTACGAGGCGCTGCGCAGCCCCTCGGCCGGCCTCGGGGGCCCCTTCCCGGGCGATCCGCCGGCCACCCCGGCCGGCGAGCCCGCCGGCGCGGCCTCCGGAGCCGGGCTGTGGCCCCTCCCCACCCCGGCCGGCCGGGCCGTCCGCGACGGCGGACAGGGCTCCCAGGCCGTCACGGCGCCCAGCCGGGGCGGAGGCCGCCGGAGCGCGCGCCGCCGGGCGGAGGGCAAGGGCGGCTGGATGCGCGACGGCCGTCCGACACCGCGCCTGCTGCTGGCCGCCGGGGCCGGGCTGCTGGCCGTGCTGGCCGTCGCGCTGTACTTCCTGCTGCCCGGCGACGCCTCCGGCACGGCGGCCCCGGCCTCCCCGGCCCCGGTCCCGGAGGTCTCCACACCCGCCGATCCGCCGCCGCGGGCGCGCGGCGAGGTCCCGGAGGGGTTCAGGACGCTGAGCGGGGGCGGCGTCTCCGGCGCGGTGGCCAAGGGCTGGACGGTCAAGACGGGGGACGACGGCTCCGTCGCCTTCTCCGGCCCGAAGAACAGCGGGCGGAGCATCCTCGTCACCGAGGCCCCGGTCGCCGATCCGGTGGCCGCGCTCAGGCGGGCGAGCAAGAAGGGCCTGGACGAATACATCGAGGTCGGGGTCGCGCCCGTGCGCTACGGGACGTGGAAGGCCGCCGACTGGGAATACACCTACGTCCGGCCCGACAGCGTCGTCCCCATGCACGGGCTGACCCGTTACGTCGCGCTCGACGGCCGGACCGCCTACCAGATCACCTTCGCGGTGCAGGACCTTGAGTGGGAGAAGAGCGCCCCGCTCCTGCAGACCTTCTTCGACACCTTCACCCCGGTCGACTGACTCCGGCCCCCGGCCCACCGATTCCGGCCACCCGGATCCACCGGCTCCGGCCCCCGGTCGGCGGGCGCCGGTCACCCGGTCCACCGGCGCCGGAGCCGGCCGGTCCCGGTGCCCGCCCCCGATCTCCGTCACGAGTGATGACAGACTTCACTCGTGACCGAAACCCGCATAAATGCCGACATTTCCCCTAAGAATGGGGGACAAATCGCCGCCGTCCAGCGGCGGACACTCGCCGTCCTGTCCATCGCGCAGATCACCAGCGGGATCGGGGTCGCGGTGGGGTTCGCCTTCAGCTCGCTGGTGGTCGCCCGCCTGTCCGGCTCCGTGTCGATCAGCGGGCTGGCCGGGACCGCGACCGTGCTCGGCGCCGCGCTGTTGGCACTGCCCACCGCCAAGGTCTCGGGCCGGAGCGGGCGCCGTGCCGGGCTGGCGCTGGCCTACGGCTGCGCCCTGCTCGGCTGCCTGGTCACGGTGGCCGCCATCACCGTCCACTCCTGGCCGCTGCTGCTGGTCGGACTGGTGCTGTTCGGCAGCGCGAGCGCGGGCAGCCTGGCCTCCCGCTACTCCGCGACCGACCTGTCCCCACCCGGACACTCTGCCCGGCACCTGTCATGGGTGGTGTGGGCCGCCACGATCGGCTCGGTCGCCGGCCCGAACCTCGCCGAACCGGCCGACCTCCTCGGCCGGAGCCTCGGCCTGGCCCCGGACACCGGCCCGTTCGCACTCGCCCTGCTGACCTTCGCGATCGCGCTGGGCGTCATCGTGGTCGGCCTGCGTCCTGACCCCCTGCTCCTGGCCCGCTCGGCCGCCCCCGCGGCGCCGGCGCCCGCCGTCCGGCCCCGGGGCACGCTGCGCACGGCCTGGGAGGTCCTGCGCCACTCCCCGGCCGCGCTGCGGGCCCTCGTCGCCATCGCGGTCAGCCACACGGCGATGGTGTCGGTCATGTCCATGACGCCGGTCCACCTCAACCACGGCGGCGCCACCTACTCGGTCATCGGGATCGTGCTCAGCCTGCACATCGCCGGCATGTACGTCCTGTCACCGCTGGTCGGCTGGCTGGCCGACCGGATCGGCCGGCCCCGGGTGCTGGTGCTCGGCATGGTCCTGCTGCTCGCAGCCGCCGTCCTGGCCGGCACCGCCGGACCGCACGGCGTCATGCAGGTCTCGGCCGGCCTGGCCCTGCTCGGCCTCGGCTGGTCATGCGGGCTGATCTCCGGCTCCGCGATGCTCAGCGAGGCCGTGCCGCTGGAGCACCGCCCCGCCGTACAGGGCCTGTCGGACCTGCTGATGAACATCTGCGGCGCGGGCGGCGCGGTGGTCGCCGGGGTGATCGTGGGAGCCCTGTCCTACGGCGTGCTCGGAACGGTCGTGGCGGTCATGGTGACGGTCACCGGCGCGTGGCTGACGCTGCGGCGCGCATGACGGCTCATTTGGCGTCGGCGTAGCACCGCACCGCGACGGCCTGCATCGGGAAACGCACCGGGGTCGGGCCGAACAGCAGCCGGGTCGCCTCCTCGGCGGCCCGGCCGACCGCCTCGACCACCTCCCCGGCCAGCTCCTGCGGGCAGTGCACCATCACCTCGTCGTGCTGGAAGAACACCAGCCTGGCCGGATCGGGCAGCAGCCCGCGCAGCACGGCCATGAGCACCAGCGCCCACTCCGCCGCGGTGGCCTGGACCACGAAGTTGCGGGTGAAGCGGCCCCGGTCGCGGGCCGCCCGCTTCCCCTCGGGGCCGGAGACCAGCTCCCGCCAGCGGGCCGAGGGCGGCGGGCAGGTGCGGCCGAGCCAGGAACGGACCAGCTTGCCCTCCTCGCCACTGCGCGCGGCGTCCTCCACGAACTGGTAGGCCCGGGGGAAGCGCTGCCGCATCACGGCCAGCAGCTTGGGCGCGTCTCCGCTGGTCCCGCCGTACATCGCCGAGAGCATCGCGATCTTGGCGTGGTCGCGCTCGCCGCCGAACGCCTGGGCCAGCGCCTGGTAGAGATCGATCTGCCCGGCCGCCCTGGCCAGGCCGCCGTCGCCGGCCATCGCGGCCAGCACCCGGGGTTCGAGCTGGGCGGCGTCGGCGACGACCAGCGTCCAGCCCTCGTCGGCCACCACGACCTGGCGCATCACCTTGGGGATCTGCAGCGCGCCGCCGCCGCTGGTGGCCCACCGGCCCGACACGACGCCGCCCACCACGTATTCGGGCCGGAAGCGGTGGTCGCGGACCCACTGGTCGGCCCAGACCCAGCCGTGGAAGCTGTAGAGCCTGGCCATCTCCTTGTAGGCGAGCAGGGGCGCGACGCCCGGATGGTCGACCTTCTTGATCTCGTGGGCCCGGGTGGAGACGACGGGCACGCCCGCCGACTTGAACGCCCTGACGATCTGCTGCGGGGAGTCGGGGTTGAACGGCGTGCCGAAGGCCGCCGCCACCTGGTCGGCCAGGGCCTGGAGCTTGGCCGGCCGCATGCCGTGCACCGGGCGCGGCCCGAGCAGGCCGGTCAGGAGCGTGTCGTGCACGTCCTCCCGCCACGGCATGCCGTCGTGGCCCATCTCCCCCGCGATCAGCGCCCCGGCGGACTCGGCGGCCACCAGCAGCCGGAACCGGTGCGGGTCGGCGGTGGCCTCGATCCGCCTGAGCTGGTCGGCGTGGACCTCGGCGACCAGGTCGACGTCGGGCGCGGGCGGCTCCTCCTCGAACAGCGTCGCCTGCCGCGCCTGCGGCCCCTGGTGGTCCTGCGGCACCGGCAGGCCGTGCAGCCGCGCGTGGGCGGCCGGGGCCGAGCGGGGCTCGTCGTGACGCCCCTCGTAACCCAGGAGCAGACCCTCCGTCAGCGCCAGGTCGTGGCAGCGCGACAGCCGCACCCCGGCGTCGAGCAGCGCGGGATAGATCTCCCGGGTGTCGGCCCAGACCCAGCGCGGCCGCCCGGCCTCCAGCTCGCGCGCGGCCCCCGCCAGGTCGTCGACGGCCCGCACGGCCCGCCCGTCCGGGCGCAGGAGCGCCCCACCACCGGGACCTGCCGCGACTGCCACGTTCATACGCCCAGCCTGCCACGGAGGACCGACATTCCCGATCAGACGAGCGAGATGACGACCTCGTCCTCGAGCGGGGGTTCGATCTCCTGCGGCAGGCATCCGGTGGCGGCGAAGCAGCGGATCTTCAGGGTCTGCGGCGTCACGGAGATGTGCAGGAAGCTCTTGAAGAACGGCGGGGTGTCCCAGTCCGACAGCTCCGACAGGTAGCGGTGGAAGAACCTGCCCACCGGCAGCCGGAACGGCATCGGCCAGCCGCCGAGGATCCGCGCCGCCCACCGCATCCGCCGCGTGATGGGCACGGGCGGGACGTCCCGGACCGGGGTGTTGCCGATCCGCCGCGACATCAGCGTCGCGCTCTGCGCCGGCGTGAGATAGAGCCAGCGCATGCGCAGCCGGTCGCTGTAGAGCTTGCTGTAGAACGACAGCGAGTCGCCGCGCAGCGGGTAGCACCTGTAGTCGTCCTCGTCCACGCCGCCCACCGTGACCCTGGGAGTGGTGTGGGTGGCGTGCATGAAGGCCCCGGAGCCCCCCGCCACGACGTACTGGATCGTCCGGTCGCCGGCCCTGACCGGGAAACGCTGGTAGTTGTGCACGTCGCCGCCTATCGCCGCGACGTAGTTGTGCGCGGGATCGGTGACGATGTCGTCGATCGTGCCGCCCCCCTCGAGCTTGGAGGGCTTGTACTCGTTGCGGGTGTAGATGGGCTTGCCGGTGATCAGCACCTTGGGCCGGGGATCGCGCGAGACCTCGCGCAGCCACCGTGCCTGCTCCCGGTCCAGCGTGCTGTGGATGCCGGTGTCCACGCCCACGATGAGCAGTCCGGGCGTCTCCATCGCCCAGTACGGTCCGGGCTGCACGGCCTGCTGCCCGGGCCGCGCCCGGCGCTCGCGCGCCCTGGCCAGCCCGGCCTCGTCGATCTTCTCCGGCCGGCGCCACAGCAGCCCGCGCAGCCCGGAGGGCGTCAGCCTGAACCCCTCCCGCTCCGCCTTCAGCGCCGGGGCGTCACAGAAGACGCGCATGAAGCCGCCGAGCCCGTCGTACCAGTCGTGGTTGCCGGGGACCGCGTAGATCGGCGCCGGATAGTCCTTGTAGGGACGGAAGAACTTGTCGTCGTACTCGTTGCCGGACCCCGTGGGGTAGATCACGTCGCTGGCGATGACGGCGAAGGCGGTGCCGGCGCCGAGCTTGAGCATCCCGGGGACCACGGCGTACTGCGAGGCGTCGCCCTCCCCCGTGTCGCCGAGGACGAGGAAGGAGAACTCCGGCCCGACGTCCACCGGGATCCGGAAGGAGGGGTCGACGCCCCGCTCCCGCTGGGAGGCCACCCAGCGGGCCCGGACCTGGCCCGAGGGGTCGCCGAACAGGCCCGCGAGGATCTCGTTCCTCGACTTCCAGACGGTGCGCGGGCTGAGCCAGGTGAAGCTCTCCGCGTTGGGCCGCAGTTCCTTGAAGGCGCCGATCTCGACGCAGTCCCAGCCCGCCCCCTCCTCCGAGACCCGGGAGGAGACCTCACGCCCGCGTTCCGCGGCCTGCCCGACATCGACCATGACCATATCTTGGCGTTGATCTTACGGAGTCGCACCCGTTCCCGGAGACGTGCCCCGTCCCGGATCCGCCCGCGCGCCCTCGGGAGATCGATCATCGCGACGGGGCGTCCCGGACCGGCGCCTTTACATTGTAGATTCAAATCAGCCGCCCGCCCGGCGGCGGGGACTAGCCGATCAGCACACCGGGGTTGAGGATGCCCTGGGGGTCGAGCCTGCCCTTGATCCCCCGCAGGATCTCCACGCCCAGGTCGCCGATCTCGGCGGCGTAGGCCTCCCGGTGGTCGCGGCCGACGCCGTGGTGGTGGGAGATCGTGCCCCCGGCCGCGACGATCGCCTCGCAGGCCGACCGCTTGGCCGCCTCCCACTGCGCGAGGGGGTCGCCGCTCTGCGCCGTGACGACGGTGAAGTAGAGCGAGGCGCCCGTGCCGTACACGTGGGAGACGTGGCACATCACCAGCGGAGAGCCGAGCGAGGCGTGCAGCGCCAGCCGTACGGCGTCGTAGAGCCGGGGGAGGTTGGACCAGAACCCGGCCGTCTCCAGCGTCTCCACGGTGGCCCCCGCCGCGAGCAGCGAGTCGCGCAGGTAGGGCGCCGCGTAGCGGCCGTGGGCCCAGGACTCCCCCGGGCCTGGCCCGAGATAGACGCCGCCGCACTCCGACAGCACCGCCGCAGCGCTCTCGCGCCGGCCGGCCACCTCCGAGGAGCCCTCGTGACCCGCGATGACCAGGCAGCCCGCGTCGGCCGCCAGGCCGCCGAGCTCCCCCGGTCTGGCCAGGCCGACCATCGTCTCGGTCTCGTCGGACAGCCGCAGGACGGTGGGCAGCGGGCCCTCCTGGGCGAGCCGGCGCAGCGCGGTCGAACCCGCCGCGAACGACGCGAACCGCCAGCCCTCGTAGACCCGCTCGGCGGGGGCCCGCCGTACGCGCAGCCGTAGGGAGGTGATCACCCCGAACGAGCCCTCGGAGCCGAGGATCACCTGGCGCAGGTCGGGGCCCGCGGCGGACTTGGGGGCGCGGCCGAGGTCGAGGGTGCCCCGGGGGGTGGCCACGGTCAGCCCGACGACCATGTCGTCGAAACGGCCGTATCCCGCCGACGCCTGGCCGCTGGAGCGGGCCGCGGCGAAGCCGCCCAGCGTGGCGTACTCGAACGACTGGGGGAAGTGGCCCAGCGTGAGCCCGTGCCCGGCGAGGAGCTGCTCGGCCTGGGGGGCGCGCAGCCCCGGCTCGAACTCGGCCACCATCGACTCGGTGTCCACCGAGACCAGCCGGTTCAGCCGGGCCAGGTCGAGGGCGACGACCCCGGCGAAGCCCTGCCGGGCGGCCACCAGGCCGCCCACCACCGAGGTGCCCCCGCCGAAGGGGACCACCGCGACCCGGTGCGCGGCGCAGGTCCGCAGCAGGTCGAGCACCTCCTCGTGCGAGCCGGGCAGCACCACGGCGTCGGGGGCGTCGGAGCCGTCGCCCGCGCGCATGCGGATCAGGTCGGGAGTGGACTTGCCCCGGGTGTGCCGGATGCGGGCGTCGTCGTCGAAGCGGACGTGGTCGGCGCCGACGACTCCGCGCAGCTCGGTGAGGACGAGCGGGGAGAGCGCCACGGCGGGCAGCCGGACCTCGCCGAAGCTGGCGGCCGGGGTCGCCGGCGCGCGCACGCCCAGCATGTCCTGGAGCAGCTTGCGGACCGGCTCCGGCAGGTCGGTGGCCTTGGCGGGGTCGCCCCAGCCGGACCAGAGCATGGGTTCGGCGGCGGTCGTCGGAGTTTCCACCTCTACACTGTGACACATGACGTCTATCCGTCACAATGCGACCATGGGCAGCGACGCGGTCCTCGACGCCGCCCGCGAGATGGTGCTCGCGGTCGGGGTGCGGCGGACCACGCTCACCGACGTGGCGCGCCGGGCCGGGCTGTCCCGGATGACGATCTACCGCCGCTGGCCCGACGTGCGCGGCCTCGTCGCCGACCTGATGACCCGTGAGTGGGTGCTCGTCGCGAGCCGGTTCGCCACCGAGGACCCGGTCACCGCGGCGGTCGGGGTGGTCCGGGAGCTGCGCGGCCACCCCCTCTGGCGCAAGATCGTCGAAGTGGACCCCGAGCTGCTCCTGCCGTACCTGCTCCGGCGCAGGGGCTCCAGCCACGAGGCCATGCTCGCGCTCGTCGGGTCGGCGATCGCGCGAGGCCAGGAGCTGGGCACCGTACGGCCCGGCGACCCCGGGGTGCTGGCCGGCGCCGTGCTGCTGACCGCCCAGTCGTTCCTGCTGTCCGGCCCGACCATGCTCGGCCCCCTCACCCAGGAGGCCCTGGACGCCGAGCTCACCACGCTCCTGGAGAGGTACCTGCGCCCGTGAACTCCTCCCTCAACGCCGCCCGCCGCTCGCGCGAACTCGCCGAGGCCGCGGACCTCGTGGTGGACGTGCTGGTGGTCGGGCTGGGCGCCACCGGCGCCGGGGCGGCGCTCGACGCCGCCTCCCGCGGCCTGTCCGTGGCCGCGATCGACGCCCACGACCTGGCGTTCGGCACCTCCAGGTGGAGTTCCAAGATGATCCACGGCGGGCTCCGCTACCTGGCCAAGGGCCAGGTGGGGGTGGCGCACGAGAGCGCGGTGGAGCGCGGCGTCCTGCTCCGGCACACCGCCCCGCACCTGGTGCGGGCCCAGCCGTACCTGCTGCCGCTGACCCCCGCGGTCTCCGGCGGCCAGGCCGCGACGGTGATGGCCGGCTACCGGCTCGGCGACGGGCTGCGGATGGCCGCGCGCACGCCCCGCCGCCTCCTCCCCGGCCCGTCCCGGATCTCCGCGGGGCGGGCCCGGTCCCTCGCCGCGCCGCTGAGCCCGCACGGCCTGCGCGGCGCCCTGCTGTCGTGGGACGGGCGCCTGGCCGACGACGCCCGGCTGGTGGTCGCCCTGGCCAGGACGGCAGCCTCGCACGGGGCCAGGATCCTGACCCGCTGCCGGGCGCTGGAGCTGACCGGGGACGGGGCGCGGGTCCGCGACGAGCTCACCGGCGGCACCTTCACCATCCGGGCCAGGGCCGTGGTCAACGCCACCGGGGTCTGGGCCGCCCAGCTCGATCCGGCCATCCCGTTGCGCCCCTCGCGCGGCACCCATCTCGTGCTCCGGCCGCAGACCCTCCCCGGGCTCAGGGCCGGGCTGCACGTGCCGATCCCGGGGGAGAGCAACCGGTTCGTCCTGGTGCTCCCCCAGCCGGACGGCCGGGTCTACGTCGGGCTCACCGACGAGCCGGTGCGGGGACCGGTCCCCGACGTCCCGCAGGCGCCCGAGGAGGACGTGACGTTCCTGCTCGGGGTGCTCAACTCGGTGCTGGAGGTGGCGCTCAGGCGGGAGGAGGTGGCCGGGACCTACGCCGGGCTGCGCCCGCTGCTCGGCGGCGAGGGGCGCACCGCCGACCTGTCCAGGAGGCACGCGCTGCTGACCTCCCCGGACGGGGTCGTCACGGTCGTGGGCGGCAAGCTGACCACCTACCGGCGGATGGCCCAGGACGCGGTCGACCGGGCCGTGTCGCTGCGGGGCCTGGCCGCCGGCCCGAGCCGTACGGCGCGGCTGCCCCTGGCCGGGTTCACCGCGGAGGGCGCCGGGGCCGGGGACCGGCTGGCGGAGCGCTACGGGAGCGAGGCGGCGGCGGTGCGGGCGCTGACGGCGGAGGATCCCGCGCTGGCCGAGCCGCTGCCGACCGGAATCACCCGGGCCGAGCTGGTCTGGGCCGTCAGGCACGAGGGCGCGCTGGACGTCGACGACCTGCTCGACCGCCGGACCCGGATCGGCCTGGTCCCCGGGGACCGCGCGGCGGCCCTGCCCGCCGCCGGGGTGGAGGTGCTGGAGGCCCGGATCACCCACCTCGCCTACGCCCCGGAGATCGCCCAGGCGATGCTGGTCCGCCAGCAGGCC
>NZ_JBSFPS010000019.1:0-61649 GCF_053588315.1 Streptosporangium sp. NPDC003464
CGTCAAACGCCCCCTGCTGGTCATCCCTCCCTGGTTCAAGGCGGCCATCGCCCAGGAGGCGGAGCGGTACTTCGCCGCGGCCGGTGTCCGGCGTACGCGTGGACGGTCGCCTGCACGTGGAGTCGCTGCGCGTCCAGCCGGGCGAGCGGCTGCTCGTCACCGGGCCCAACGGGGCGGGTAAGAGCACGCTCATGCGGGTCCTGGCCGGGGAGATCACCCCGAACGCCGGCTCGGTCCGCCTGCCGGCCCGCGTCGGTCACCTGCGCCAGGAGGACAGCGCGGGGTACGGCGGGCGCACGGTGCTGGCGGCCTTCGCGGCCGGGCGCCCGGGGAGCCCGCAGGAGCACGCCGAGGAGCTGCTGGAGCTGGGGCTCTTCGGTGCGGCCGACCTCGGCAGGCCGGTCGCGACGCTCTCCGTCGGCCAGCGGCGCAGGATCGAGCTGGCCCGGCTGGTGTGCGGCCGGACCGACCTGCTGCTGCTGGACGAACCGACCAACCACCTGTCCCCGGCGCTGGTGGAGGATCTGGAGCAGGCCCTGGCCCACTACGCGGGCGCGCTGGTCGTCGTCACGCACGACCGGCGCATGCGGGCCGCGTTCACCGGCACCCGGCTGGAGCTGCGGGCCGGCGTGGTGACCGGCGTGCGGGCCGTCCCCGGCGCCCTGGTGGCGAGCTGAGATCACGGCCGGGACCCGCGCCGGCGTCACCCGGCGCGGGGCGACGCCGGCGTCCCGGCGGCCGGTGAGTCGGTGCAACGGGAGCGCGACGTCGGCTCGGAACAGCTGTCGACGCTGACACATCACTTCAACGTGCTGCGCGAGGCGGGCGTGATCCGCCAGTATCACGTAGGGACAACGAAGATGAACACGCTGCGCACGGACGAGATGGAGGAGCGGTTTCCCGGCCTGCTGCCGGCCGTGATGGCCGCCTCCGTCACGGAGGCGGGTGCGGCCTGAGCCGGGCCGAGATCATGTACCGCGAAGGCGCCTACTTCTACCAGCCGATCTTCCCCTCCACGCTGGGCTACGAGGCCGCGGACATCGCCGAGGCCCACCGCTACATGGAGGCCAACGGCCAGGTCGGCAAGATCGTCGTCACCGTCGCCCACGACGGCGCCACGTCGTGAACCGCCCCGCCCGGCGCTGACCGCCCCGTCTGCTGAACGGAGCGGTCGCACCGAGGCCCGACCTCATCGCCGCAACCCAACTTCACGCGTCAATGTTGTCGGACAGGACAGGTCCGCTCGCGGTGCGACCCACGATGCTTGAGCGATGCATCGGGAGGTATCCACCGTGACAGAACCCCGCGCCGAAGCCGCGATGATCGCCGATATAGAACGCCTCGTGTCCTGCGAGTCCCCCTCCGACGACCTGGCCGCGGTCGCCCGTAGCGCCGAGACGGTCGCCGAGACCGGCGCGGAGCGCCTGGGAGCCGAGGCGGAACGCATCGTCATCGACGGCCGCACCCATGTCCGTTGGCGTTTCGGCCGCGACCCGCGAGTGCTGCTGATCGGTCACCACGACACGGTCTGGCCGATCGGCTCGCTGGAGCGGCACCCGTTCGAGGTCCGCGACGGAGTGCTGCGCGGACCGGGATGCTTCGACATGAAGGCGGGCCTGGTGATGGCGTTCCACGCATTGGCCGCACTGGACGACCTGGACGGCGTGACCCTGCTGGTCACCGGTGACGAGGAGCCGGGCTCGCCCTCGTCGCGGGAGCTCATCGAGAACGAGGCCCGCCGGTGTGCGGCCGCGCTGGTACTGGAGGCCGCCGGGCCCGGCGGGGCCTTGAAGACCGAACGCAAGGGCGTGTCGCGCTACGAGGTGCTGGTGCGGGGACGGGCCGCGCACGCCGGCCTGGAGCCGGAGCGCGGCGTGAACGCGTCGGTCGAGCTGGCCCGCCAGGTCATGGCCGTGGCGGGGCTGGGCGATCCCGCGCTGGGCACGACTGTCACGCCGACCCGGCTGGAGGCGGGCACCACGGCGAACACCGTTCCCGGGTCGGCGCGCTTCGACGTCGACGTCCGGGTATGGGCAGCCGCCGAACAGCACCGCGTCCATACGGCGATGCGGGGCCTGCGGCCGGAGCTGCCAGGCGCCGGTGTGGAGGTCAGGGGCGGCCCGAATCGGCCGCCGCTCCCGGCCACGGCCTCGAAGGACCTGTTCGAGCGGGCACGCCGGCTGGCGGACGATCTCGGGGTCGGCCCGCTCACCTCGGTCGCCGTCGGCGGCGCCTCCGACGGGAACTTCACCGCGGGCGTCGGCACGCCCACCCTCGACGGGCTGGGGGCGGTGGGCGGCGGCGCGCACGCCGATGACGAGCACGTGCTCGTGGCGGAGCTGACGGGGCGGACGCGGCTGCTCACCGCGCTGGTCGCCGAGCTGCTGGCGGAGGCGGGTTGTCCGTCCGAACGAATCGGGCCCCGTCGTCCCGTGCTGTCGGACCAGCTGCGGGGCCGATCCGGCTGGAACCATGACCGGCGTGACTGATCTCATCCGCGACCGTCGCGAGTCCCGGTCCGTCGACGCGGCGTGCGCCGCCGCCGAGGCGGTCGCGCGCACCGCGGGCGTCGACATCCGCCTCCTGGACAGCGTCAGCGAGCTCGAGGCCGTCCGTCGCCTGTACGAGCGCATCTGGCGCACAGGCGAGAGCAGCCCTCCGGTGACCGCCGACCTGCTGCGCGCGATGACGAAGGCGGGCAGCTACGTGAGCGGCGCCTTCGACGAGGGCGAACTGGTGGGCGCCTGCTTCGGCTTCTTCTCCCCGCCGGCGCGCGGGGCCCTGCACAGTCACATCGCCGGGGTGCTGGCGCGCATGCAGGGACGCAATGTCGGTTTCGCACTGAAGCTGCACCAACGTGCCTGGGCGATGCTGCGCGGCGTCAGCGAGATCTGCTGGACGTACGACCCTTTGATACGGCGCAACGCGTACTTCAACATCGCCAAGCTGGCCGCCGATCCGGCCGAGTACCTGCCGAACTTCTACGGTCCGATAGACGACGACATCAACCGCAGCGACGACACCGACCGGGTCCTGGTCCGGTGGCGGCTGGAATCGCCCGACGCCGAGGCGGCCTGTGCAGGCCGGCCCAGGGTGACAGAAGCGGGAGCGGGTGCGGCCGTGGCGTTGAGCGTCTCCGCCGGGGGAGGGCCGGTCGCCGGCCGTGCCGACGCGCGCACCGTGCTCATCGGCGTCCCCGACGACATCGAGGCTCTGCGGGAGAGCGACCCGGCCTGTGCCGCGGAGTGGCGGAAGGCGGTACGGGACGTTCTCGGCGAGCTGCTCGTGGAGGGCGCGCGGGTGCGCGGCTTCGACCGTACAGGCTGGTACATCGTGGACAGGCAGGAGGCAGAGTGAAGCTCACCGGGGTCGAGATCCGCACCGTCCGGGTGCCGCTCGTGGCGCCCTTCCGGACGTCGTTCGGCACGGAGACCGTGCGAGAGGCACTGGTGCTGCGCGTCGTCACCGACGGGGCCGAGGGGTGGGGCGAATGCGGAGCGGGGACAGCGCCGCTGTATTCCTCGGAGTACACGCACGCCGCCGCCGACGTGCTGAGCCGTTTCCTGGTCCCGGCGTTGGCCGATGTCCAGGATCTGGACGCGCACAAGGTCGCCCCCGCGCTGGCCCGGTTCAAGGGCCACCGTACGGCCAGAGCCGCGCTGGAGATGGCGGTTCTGGACGCGGATCTCCGCGCGCGCGGCGTCTCTCTCGGCTACGCCCTCGGCGCTGTCCGCGACAGGGTGCCGTGCGGGGTGTCCGTGGGGATCGCGGAGTCGATCCCCGCGCTGCTCGACACGGTTGCCGGGTACCTGGACGCGGGCTACCGGCGGATCAAGCTGAAGATCGAGCCTGGCTGGGACGTCGAGCCGGTCCGCGCCGTGCGTGAACGGTTCGGCGACATCCTGCTGCAGGTCGACGCCAACACCGCCTACCGGCGCGGCGACGCCCGGCACCTGGCCCGGCTCGACCCGTTCGACCTCCTCCTGATGGAGCAGCCGCTGGCGGAGGATGACCTCATCGGGCACGCGGAGCTCGCCGCGCAGATCGCCACACCGATCTGTCTCGACGAATCGATCGTCTCCGCTCGCGCCGCGGCCGACGCGATCGCGCTCGGAGCCTGCCGGGTCGTCAACATCAAGCCGGGGCGCGTGGGCGGCTACCTCGAAGCCAGGCGGATCCACGACGTCTGCGTGGCGCACGATGTCCCGGTCTGGTGCGGCGGCATGCTCGAGACGGGATTGGGGCGTGCCGCCAACGTCGCGCTCGCCGCGCTGCCCGGGTTCACCTTGCCCGGCGACACGTCGGCGTCCGACCGCTACTACCGAACCGACATCACGCCGCCGTTCCGCCTGGAGGACGGGCACCTTGCCGTGCCGACCGGGCCGGGGCTCGGCGTCGCCCCGATCCCGGAGGTCCTGGACGCCGTCACGGTCACGAAGAAATGGTTGCCCATTAACCCCTAATAGGGTTGTCCCGTTCGACGGACGGGAGTGGCATCATTTCGTCATGCGGAACGAACGACGACCCACCCGCGCTGCGCTAGTTTCGGGCGCGTGTTTGTCCCCGTGAGCAGCCTCCCGCGAGCCAGCCTCGCACGCGTCCTGGAGGAACTCGGCGCCACGCTGCTCGACGTGGTCTGCGGCGACATCGAGCTGGCCGGTGACATCGGCGGCGTCGTCATCTACGACCCGCTTGACGAGCCGGAGCTGCCGAGCAACGCGCTGGTGATGGGCGTCGGCCTGCACGACCCCGCCGACATCGCGCGGGTCGTGCAGCGGCTCGGGCGGCGCGATGCCGCCGGGCTGGTGGTCCGCGCGCCTGTCGTCCCCGATGAGCGGCTCGTCACGGCGGCCCGCGAATCGGGGGTGGCGGTCCTCGCGTTCGCCCGCGGTGCGTCGTGGACGCACCTGGCGGGGATGCTCCGGGCGTTGACGGCCGAGAGCGGCCTGGACGAGGCCGATGCCCACACGCTCGGCCGGATCCGGTCCGGTGATCTCTTCGCGGTCGCCAACGCCATCGCCGCGCTGCTCGACGCCCCGGTCACCATCGAGGACCGCAACTCGCGCCTGCTGGCCTTCTCCAGCCGGCAGGAGGAGGCGGACCCGTCGCGGGTCCAGACGATCCTGGGTCGGCAGGTTCCCGAGCACTACACCCGCATCCTGGAGGAGCGCGGGGTGTTCCAGGCGATCTACCGCAGCGACAGGCCCGTTTTCGTGGCGCCTCTGCCCGAGACGGGTGAGCTGCCCCGCGCGGCGATCGCGGTGCGCGCCGGGGACGAGATCCTCGGCACGATCTGGGTGGTCGTTCCCGAGCCCCTGAGCGAGGAACGCGGCGAAGCGCTCTACGAGGCGTCCAAGCTCGTCGCGATGCACATGGTGTGGCAGCGTGCCGATTCGGACAGGGAGCGACGGCTGCGCGCGGAGCTGCTGAGCACCGCCCTGGAGAGCGGACCGGGGTCGCTTGAGGCGGTCCGCCGCCTCGGCCTGAAGGACGAGCCCGCGGTCGTCCTCGCGCTCACCGTCGTCGGCTCGCCGACCGAGCATCCCCTGCCCGCGCAGCTCGCCACCGAACGCAAGCGGCTCGCCGACGCGTTCGCCATGCACCTGTCGGCCGTGCACCCGCGCGCCGCCGCGGCGCTGATCGGCGATGTCGCCTACGGCATCCTCCCGCTTCCGCAGAACCGGCAGGACGGCGAGGAACGCGCGGCCTGGATCGCCACCGAGTTCCTGACCCGGGTCGGTTCCCGGCTGCGCCCGCTGGTCGGGGTGGGGCAGCTCGCCACGGACAGTTCGGCGCTCGCCCGATCGCGCTCGGGGGCCGAACGGGCACTGCGCGTCCTGAGGTCCGGAGCCGGCGGGCAGCAGGTGGCCCTCCTGGACGACGTCCACATCGAGGCGCTGCTGCTCGAGCTCGCCGATCTCGTTCCGCGCGGAGACATCCCCAGCGGCTCCGTCGCGCGCATCGCCGCCTATGACAAGGAGCAGCAGAGCAGCCTGGTCGAGACGCTGCGCGCCTGGCTCGACGCTTTCGGCGACGTAGTGGTGGCTTCCGCCGCGATGTACGTGCACCCCAACACGTTCCGCTACCGGCTGCGCCGCGCGGCCGAGGTCGGCCGCATCGACCTCAAGGACCCGAACGCGCGCCTGTCGGCCATGCTGCAGCTGCGCCTGATGTCGATCAGGTCGGCCTCGGACGGTTGAGACGGCCCCGCAGGCCGAGGGTCTTGACCAGGAACGCCAACCATTCGGTGTCCTGCGTGATCGCGATGTCATGGGCGGTCGCCGCGCCGTGGCCGGCGTTGTCGAAGACGTGCAGCAGGATCGGCGCCTCTCCCTTCTGGGCGGCCTGCATCCGTGCGGCGAACTTGCGTGCGTGCCAGGGACGGCACCGGGGGTCGGCCGCCCCGGCCTGGATGTAGACCGCCGGGAAGACGCCGGGGCTGACCAGCTGGTACGGCGACAGCCGGAGGAGCCGGCGGACCTCCGCCGGATCGTCCGGGTCCGCCCAGGCCTTGCGGATGACGAAGTCGAGGTAGGGGTCGCGGGTGCCGCCGATGAGATCCAGCAGGGGCTCTCGCGGGAGTACGGCACGCCACAGGTCGGGCCGTGTGGTGACGGCGACTCCGCACATGAGGCCGCCGTCGGACCCGCCGGTCAACGCGAGCCGGTCGGCGGTCGTGAGGCCCTTGGCGATGAGGTGCTCGGCGACCGCGACGAGGTCGGCGTCGCGAACGTGGCGCTTGTCCCGGTGCGCGGCCAGGTACCAGTCCCGGCCGAACTCACCGCCCCCGCGCAGGTAGGCCTGGACGAGGACGCCGCCGGCGGCGACGAAGGCGGCCAGGTCGGGCTGGTACTGGGGCAGGAGGGGCACGTTCGCCGCGCCGTACGCGGAGATCAGTGTCGGCGCCGCCCGCGTCGGGTCGCTCCCGGACGGGCGCACCACGTGGTACGGCACCGCGACGCCGTCAGACGCGATGGCCCACCCCGCTTCCAGCTCGGCGTCGAGCGTGACCGTCGGGGCCGACAGCGTCTCGATCCCCGTGTCGCCGGGGCGGTGCCGGTAGACGCCCCAGGAGCTGGTCAGTGTGGAGAAGGCGAAGACGAAGTCGTCCGCGGGAGTCCCGACGGCCAGGGCGGTCAGCGCGAAGAAGGGAGCGGCGAGCGCGCCGCGGCCGGGGAGGGGGACCTCGCCGGTGGTGGCGCCCGAACGATCGATGATCCGGACCCTGGCGAACGTCTGGTCGAACTCGCTGAGGTACAGGTGCTCACCGACCGGGGTGAGGGACCGCAGCACCGTGTCGCCCTCGGGGACGAGCTCGGTCCACCCCGCCGGGTCGTCGGGATCGGCCGCGTCGAGCGGGATGGCGACCACTCGCCCGCGAGGAGCCCCGACGTCGGTCACGGCGATGTAGTGGTCGCCGACGACGTGGCCTGCGATCGTTCCGGGGCATGCGGTGACGAAAGGCCGCCACGCCGTACCGGACCCGGACAGGTCGCGGACCGCGACCGGGATCGGACTGCCCACCCGATGGCTGGCGACGGCCCATCGGCTGCCCGGCGACATCTGCACGAGCGTGTACTCCCGGGAACCCTCGCCGACCGGGATGGGTTCCACGGTGGTGCCGCCGTTCCGGTGGAGGAACACCTCTTGCCGGAACTCCTGCGGTGTGCCGGTGAGGGCGAAGAAGTAGAAGCCGCTGCTGTCGGGCAGCCACGAGACACCGCCGGCCCACGCGCTGTGCAGGACCTGCTCGGGCGCGCCGTCGAGCACCCGCCCCGAGGCCACCTCGATGAGCCGGATGGTGTTGTGCTCGCTGCCGTCGGTGCAGATGCCCAGGGCCAGGACGCGGCCGTCCGGCGCGGGCGCCAGCCAGGACAGGAACGCCGGGTTCCGCTCGCTGCCGAACCCGGCCAGGTCGATCACCGGCCGTCCGGGGCCGTACGGCTGGTCGGCGACGACGATCAGGGACCCGACAGCGCGGAACCAGCGGCCGGCCGCGTATTTCGGCAGGGCCGGGCGGGACCCGCTGTCATACGCCTGGACCAGGTCCCGGACGGCTTCCGGGTCCTGTCCGTCGTGGACGACGGAGGTGGCGAGATCGGCTTGCCGCCGCTGCCATCGCCGTACCTCGGGGGTCTCCTCCTCCAGCCACCGATACGGATCCGGCACGCGGACGCCCGCGACGTCCTCGAAGACCTCGACGGTGCGGGTGGGCGGGTAGGTCATGGTGACTCCTCGAACTCCGCGCGGAGGCGCTCGAACGCGCCGGGGATGCGGGTGGCGTGGCGGACATGGATGAGCGCGTCGTAGGCCGCCGGGAAGTCGTCGACGGGGTCGATCCCGCCGCCGGCCAGCGTGCCGTCGATGCCGTCGAAGAAGTCGCCCGGCACACGGCGGAGGTCCACGACGGCCACGGGCCGGCCGATGCGGTCCAGCCGCGACTCGACGCAGTTCGGCGGCAGGCTCCGCTCCTCCAGGGAGACGTCGCAGTCGAACGGGCGCGGGGAGCGCTGCGTGAACCGGACCTCCGGACCGGAGCCGTACGTCATCCCGATGACGACGAGGTCGGCTCCCAGCGAGGAGGCGAGCAGGCCGCCCATCATCGGCCGGTCCAGGAACGGCGTGCGCCGGACGTGCGCGTTGTGGGCGCTCACGACGATGCGCTCTTCTCGCTCCAGGACCCACTTCACGGTGTCCGCCATGAACACCTCTCTCGGGTACGGCCCGGCCGAAGGCGGATCCAGTTCCTCGACGAAGGCCTGGAGCGAGGCCGCGCACCGCCGTACGATCTCGTCGTCGACCAGGGAGGCGCGCTCGACCAGCGCGCGGAGGCCGTCGAGCAGCCGGGTGCGTTCGGCGACGGGCATGGCCGCATAGCGGACTGCCGCCTCCGTCCGGCCCCCCAGATCGCTCAGGCGCAGGAGCTCCTCGTCGCCCGGGATCCGGTCGAGAATGGCCCGTACGGCGGGCCCGGGTGACGTGGAGGAGCCGGGAAGGTCCATCCCGTAGAAGCCGACCTTCTGGCGGCGCATCCAGCGCAGCTGCCGCCGCATCGGCTCGCACTCGCCGAACCGGTAGGTGATGCCGTCGCGGGCGACCTTCCCGACCTGCCCCGGCCCGCCATGGATCCACGCGTTGACGGCCAGCCCCTCGGCGAAACCGGACTCCATCACGAAGGCCGAGAAGCCGAGCTCCTGGACGAGGATGCGGAACAGCTGGTCCCTGAGCTCGTAGAACTCGGTGATGTTGTGCGCGCCCTCGCCGATGGCCACCACTCGCGCATCGCCGACCAGCTCGCGCACTAGTTGTGGAAATACCATAGTTCCGGGGTGTACAGGAAGCTGAGCAGGGCGTTGAACGACGACTGCGGACCGGACAGGGTGTCCTTCCACACCACCAGGGTGTGAGGGGTCGGGAAGAAGAGCACGGGCAGGTCCTCGGCGAGGCGGGTCACCTCGGTCGAGAGGGCCTTCGCGTCCGCTCCGAACGTCGAGGCGTTGATCGACTTGTCCACCTCGGCGTTCCGGTAGCTGCCCAGGTTGAAGCTGCCCTCCGTGTTGAACACCGTGTTGCTGCTCGGGTACCCGGCCGCGAGATACAGCGGCCCGAAGTCCTGCATCGCCCACTCGTTCTTGGTGGCGGGGGCGAAGGTGTTGCCGTAGTTGGCGTACATGTAGTTGAGCGACTTGGTCACGATCTTGACTTCGACGCCGAGCTTCTTGGCCGCCGACGCGAACGCGATGTCGCGGGCGCCGACGTAGGCAGGGGTGTTGGCGGAGGCCAGGGTGAAGCTGATCGTCTGCCCCCGCGGGATGCCGGCACCGCACTCGCCCGGCCCGGTGCCGGGGCGCTCACAGGTGGTGGAGCCGTCCGGCACCAGCTTCCAGCCGTTGTCCGTGAGCAGCTTCCCGGCGGCGGCGGGATCGTACGGATAGGGCGCCTTGTCGCCGAACTCGGGGGGATAGGGAGAGCCGTTGCCCGCGGTGCTGTAGTTCGGGGAACCGGCGCCGTTGTAGATGCCCCTGCTGGCGATGTACCCCTGCTGGTCGATCAGGCGCTGCAGGGCCTGCCGGACGTACGCCTGCGCGATGACCTTGTCGAAGTTGTTGACGGTGTTCTTGAAGTTGACGGTCAGCGAGTCGAAGCGGGCGGGCGCGGGCGCGCCGTAGACGTTGTACCCCTTCGCCTTCAGCGCGTCGATCTGGGTGATGAAGCTGGAGTCCAGCGTGCCGACGGTCAGGTTGCCGGCCTTGAACTGGTTGAGCACCGCGGCGGCGGAGGTGAAGGCCTTGAAATCGATCTGGTCGAGCCGCGACTCGCCCGGACCGCTGTAGGACTCGTTGGGGGCCAGGGAGAACGAGCCGGTCGTCGAGTCGAAGCTCTTGAGCCGGTACGGGCCGTTGACCACCTGCCAGAGCGGGTTGCTCGCGAACGTGGACTGGGACTCGGACTCCTTCGTGAGGTACTTGTAGATCGCCTTCGCGTGCTTCGGCTGCGTGTAGTCCAGGTGCGGCCCTCCGGAGCGGGCGATGTTCCATTCCTTGGAGGGCATCACGTACAGCAGCGTCAGCATGGACAGGAGGTACGACGGGTTGTACGCGGTCTCCAGCTTGAGAGTGAGCGTGTCCGGCGCGGTGGCTTCCGCGGTGACTCCGTCGGGGAACTGGCCCGGGGTGTAGAAGCTCCAGTTGGCCGGGCTCTCCGCGAGCGCGGCCTTGAGCAGCGCGAGGGAGAAGACGACGTCATCGGCCGTGACCGGAGTGCCGTTGGACCACTTGTAGTCCCTCATCTTGATGGTCGCGGTCTTGCGGTCGGGGCTGTAGGCGGGCTGCTCGGCCAGGCTCAGCCCGGCGTCCGTGATCTGGTCGCCCTCTCCGCTGGGCCGGTAGAGGGAGCGCCACATCAGCCCGCGGGCGATGACGGTCCCGTTGGCGGACGCCGGCGGGTAGGGGTAGATGTAGTTGGGGCTGAGTCCCGGGGTCAACGCGACCGTGGCGGTCCCGCCGTCCTTGGGAGTGCCCGTCTGCTTCGGCGGGGTGGCGTAGCTGCCGGCGACGTCCTTGGTCGACCCCCCGCCGCCGGTGCACGCCGTAGCGAGCACGGCGATCACGGCGAGCGCCGCGGCGAGCTGCTTACCGGACACGTGCGTCATTGATGGCTCCCTGCATGTGAAGTGAATCGAAGGTGCGCAGACGGTGCTCAGTCCGCCCGTCGCCCGACCGCGTCGCGGAGCGCGTCCGCGAGCAGGTTGAGCGCCAGCACAGTGAGGATGATGCAGCCGCCGACGGGATAGATCAGCCACCAATAGTCGGCGGAGATGTAGGTGACGCCGCCGGCGAGCTGACTGCCCCAGTCCGCGGTGGGGTACGTCATGCCGAAGCCCAGAAACCCCAGGGCGGCGACGACGAGGATCGCGTCGGCGACCTGGAAGGTGATGTTGACGATGATCACACCGAGCGCGTTCGGGATCAGGTGGGTGAGGATGATCCGCCGGCGGGACGCGCCCATCACCCGTGCGGCCAGCACGAACTCCCGTACCCGCAGCGTCAGGACCTCGCCGCGGACCAGCCGGGCCGACAGGAGCCAGGAGAACCCGCCGATGACCAGGCTCAGCGACAGCGTGTCCGCGTGGAAGCGAGCCGACAGGATCAGGACGAAGAACAGGAAGGGGATCGACAGCATGACGTCGACCAGCCGCATCAGGAACCCGTCGACCACGCCCCCGGCCAGTCCGGCGACGGCGCCGTAGACGGTGCCGATCGCGGTCGCGAAGAGCGCGGCGAGGAGCCCGATCTGCAAGGACACCTGACCGCCCGCCATCAGCCGCCCGAGCACGTCGAACCCGTTCGGGTCCGTCCCGAGCGGGTGGCCGGGGCCAGGGGGCAGGGCCGCGTTGACCAGGTCCACGTCGGTCTGGTTGGTGGGGTGGAACAGCGGGCCGAGGAAACAGAACCCGGCGATGAGCACCAGGAGCAGCCCGCCGGCGAGACCGAGCGGATGCCGTCGCAGCCGGCGCAGCGCCGAGACCGGGTTCCTCGCCGGCGTGATCTCGGCGTCCGCGGCGTGTGAGGTCATTTTCTCAGCTCGATTCGGCGGTCGGCGGCGGCGACCGCGAGGTCGGCGACGAAGTTGCCGGCCACGGTCAGGATGCCGCCCATGAGGGTGTAGGCGAGGAGCACCGGGTAGTCCTCGCGATGCAGGCTGTTGAGGAACAGCAGGCCCAGCCCGGGGTAGTTGAAGAGCGACTCGACGATCAGGTTGCCCGCCAGGAGCGTGGGGACGAGCGTGCCGACCAGTGTGATCAGCGGCAGACAGGCGTTGCGCAGCAGGTGACGCGTCAAGATCAGTCGCTCCGGGAGCCCCTTGGCCCGCGCGACCCTGATGTAGTCCTGACCGAGCTGGTCCAGGGCGGAGGAGCGCTGGTACTGGGCGAAGATCGCGACGCTGGTGACCGCCAGCGTGATGACGGGGAGCGCCATCGCTCGCGGATCGGTGAGGACCACCCAGGGGGAGTGCGACTGGGAGGCCTCGGCCGGGAAGACGGGCAGGCTCTGGCTGAAGACGGCGATCAGTATCAGACCGAGCAGGAACGACGGCGTCGCGTAGAGGACGTAGGAGGCCGCCGTGGCGACCCGGTCGACGACGCGGTTGCGTTTGACCGCCTGCAGGATGCCGAGCGGGACGGCGATCACCAGCGCCAGGACCAGTCCGGCCAGCGAGAGCATCGCGCTGCGGCCGGCGTTCTGCCGCAGCAGGGTCCCCACGTCCTCGTTCAACTTGTACGACCTGCCCAGGTCGCCTTGCGCGAGCTGGCCGAGGTAGCTGACGTACTGCACGACGACCGGGCGGTCGAACCCGTGCTGGCGGTTGAAGTCCGCCACCGCCTCGGGCGAGGCGCGCTGGCCCAGGACGACGCGCCCCGGACTGTCCGAAACCAGGTGCAGGAGGAAGAAGACCACCGCGGAGATCCCGAGCAGGACGAGGAAGGAGATCGCCAGGCGTCGGACCACGTACCAAGTCATGAGTGCGAATCCCCTCTCCGCAACGGGTGGTGGCAGGCGACCTGGTGGGTGCCGGTGACCGCCTGCAAGGGAGGCTCCGTCCCGGCGCACCGGTCGGTTGCCAGCGCGCACCGGGTGCGGAACCGGCAGCCGCTGGGCGGATCGATGGGGCTCGGCAGCTCGCCGCGCACCCTCGCGGTCCCCTCCGGCCGTCGCGCCTCCGGGTCCGCGTCCGGGACCGCCGCGAGCAGCCCCGCGGTGTAGGGGTGGGCGGCGGCGCCGTACACCTCCTCGGCCGTGCCGACCTCGACAAGCTTGCCCAGGTACATGACGCCGACCCGGTCGGCCAGGTACCGCACGACCGCGAGGTCGTGTGAGATCACCACACTGCTGAGCCCGCGCTCAAGCTGGAGGCGGCGCATCAGGTTGAGCACCTGGGAGCGGATGGAGACGTCCAGCGCGCTGACCGGCTCGTCGGCGACCAGCACCTTCGGGTCCAGGGCGAGCGCGCGGGCCAGGCCCACCCGCTGGCGCTGTCCCCCCGAGAGCTCGTAGGGGTAGCGCTCCATGACGCTCGCGGGCAGACCCACGTCGTGCAGCAACTCGCGGGCACGGACGGTCCGCTGGGCGCGGCTTCCGACGCCCTGGATCGCCAGGGGCTCACGCAGGATCGTGCCGATGCGCATCCGGGGGTCGAGGGAGGCGTTCGAGTCCTGGAACATCATCTGCAGCTGGGTACGGCGCGGCCCGAACGCGCGTGCGCTCATCCGGGTGACCGACTCGCCGTCGAAGATCACCTCACCGGAGGTGGGCCGGTCCAGGGCCACGAGCATCCTGCCCAGGGAGGACTTGCCGCAGCCCGACTCTCCGACGAGCCCGAACGTCTCACCGGCCGCCACCTCGAAGCTCACGCCGGACACCGCCTTCACGGTTCGGCGCCCGCCGAGGAACCCCGCGCCGCCCGCCGGGTACTCGCGTCTGAGGTCGACGACGCGTAACCGCGGCACCGCTCCCTGCTCGGGGAGGACCGCCTGCGGGGTGGCGAACCGTGAGCGGACCCTGGCCGTCGGACCGGAGACCGGATGCCGGCACGCGTAGGCATGGCCGTCCTCCGCCACCGACGGTGCCGGCCGCTCCTCGCGGCAGCGATCCGTCGCGGCGTCACAGCGCGGCGCGAAAGGGCAGCCCACCTGAGCCACGGTCAGGTCCGGCGGCGCGCCCGAGATGCTGAAGAGCTCCTCACGCCTGTCATGGGTGAGCGAAGGGATCGAGGACAGCAGCGCGTGCGTGTAGCGGTGCCGCGTCCGGCTGAAGAGCACAGGCGTCGGGGCGGTCTCGGCCACGCGTCCGCCGTACATCACCCCGACGCGGTCGGCATGCCGGGCGATCACCCCCATGTCGTGCGTGATGAGGATCATCGACATGCCCAGCCGGGACCTGAGGTCATCGAGAAGCTCGAGGATCTCCGCCTGGATCGTGACATCGAGCGCCGTGGTCGGCTCGTCGGCGATGACGACCCGCGGCTCGCACACCAGCGCCATCGCGATCATCACGCGTTGCCGCATGCCGCCCGAGAGCTGGTGCGGATAGTCGTCCAGCCGCTCGGCCGGCCGCGGCAGCCCGACCAGGGCGAGCATCTCCTCGGCGCTTCGACGCGCGGCCCGCTTCGACGCGCCATGGTGCAGCCGCACCGGTTCGGCGACCTGATCACCGATCCGCCGGGTCGGGTTCAACGCCGTCATCGAGTCCTGGAACACCATCGCGACGTCGTTGCCGCGGACGGCCCGGTACTGCGCCGCGGGAAGCCCGACGAGTTCCTTGCCGCCCAGGACGATCGATCCGCCGGTCACCCGGCCGCCGGCCGGCAGCATGCCCATGATCGCGAGACCGGTCATGGACTTGCCGGATCCGGTCTCACCGACGATGCCCAGGGTCTCGCCGCGGTTCAGCACGAGGCTGACGTCCGAGACGGGGCGGACGACCCTTTCGCCGCGCCGGATCTCGACCGACAGGTCGCGGATGCTCAGCACACGATCGCCATCCGCGGGCCCGCGCGCGTTCTCGGAACCATCGGCCGTGCTCACGGCGGTACTCTCCAAATCCACCCGACGATAGTGGGACGCGGGCCCCCGGTGGTGTTCGTTGCGTTCATCGAACCTTCACGTCGGCGTTCGTCCGGCCGGACGAACTGATCGCCACGGGCGATGGCGCCGGGGCGTTCACAGGTTCACCCGCCGGTCGGCTCGCCCGGTGTGCAGATACACCGCGCGTCCCGCTCCGTCGTCACCCAGAAACGCGAGCGGCGCGCGAGCGCCGCGTTCGGGTTCGACCGGCAGGAACGTATCGCCGCGCCAGGCGACCAACTCCGTCCGATACGGCAATTCGTCCAGCTCGGCGGTGATGCCGATGGGAATGCGCTCCAACCACAGCCGTCCCTGCTCGTCCTGGCTCACCGCGGTCTCACACGTGCTCGACATGTACGTGCCGGCATACCGGAACGCGTCCACCGGAGGCGCGGCCGGATCGGGCATCGGCTCCCCGGGCAGTTCGACACCGGCGAGCTCGTGGAGCACGCGGCCCGCGATCTCGGCGTGCACCCGCCGTGGCAGGCCGCCGTTGGTGAGGATCGCCACCGCCACGTCGTGCCCCGGCACCGCGCGCAGGAACGCCGACTGGCCGATGGTGTTACCGTCGTGGCCGAAGACCGGGCCGCCCGGAAGGTCGAAGAGCTCCCACCCCAAGCCCCAGGCGGTGCCCTGGTTGATGTCGGGCAGCGTGACCTGTGGCTGCTGCATGGCCCTGACGCCCGCCCGGCTCAGGACGGGGGTGCCGTCCGGCCCCAGGCCGCCGGCGAGGTGCATGCGGGTGAAGGTCAGCAGGTCGCGAGGGCGCATCGCCAGCATCGACCCGGCCGGCGCGTTCGAGCGCGCCAACGCCCAGACCGGGGTCGGCTCAAGCGGGCCACCCGGCGTCCGCTCGATGTGTCCCACCGCCGTGCGGTGGACGATCGCCTCGTACGGATCGTTCGCGGCATGGGTCAGGCCCAGGGGCGAGAACAGGTGCGTCCTCATGCAGATGTCGAACGGCTGCCCCCGGACGACCTCGACGATCCGGCCCAGCACGCAGTAGCCGGCGTTGTTGTACGAGAACATCTCGCCGGGCTCGAACAGCTGCGGCACCTGGTGCAGAGTGCCCAGATACTTCTCGAGGCAGTCGTCGCCCTTACCGGTGTCGGTGAAGATGTCGCCCTCGAAACCCGCGACATGACACATCAGCTGCCGTACGGTGATCCGCTCCGCTGCCCGCTCGTCGGCGATCCGGAACTCGGGGAGATAGGCCCGCACCGGAGCGTCGAGGTCCAGCTCCCCCTCGTCGACCAGCTGCATGGCCAGCGTCGTGGTCAACACCTTGGTGATCGAGCCGATCTGGAAGAGGGTGTCGACCGTGGCCTCGACGCCGGTAACCGTGCTCAGCATCCCCGCCGCGGCCTCGACCGTCTCATCACCGGCGCAGACCGCTACGGCTGCTCCGGGCACCTGGTTCTCGGTGAGCAGGTCAGGCAACCGGTGTTGCAACCACGCACCGACCTCATCCAGCTTCGACACTGACATCCCTCCTGGCTCGACTCCGAACGAGCATAGAGTTGGTGGGAATCGTGCTGTTTGTTCGTTTCCACTGCGAGCGGCACGCTGGTTCGTGGGCTCGGCCAAGCCCCGCGGATCGGCCGGGGGAGGAGGAACGACACGCGAGCCAGAGGCATCAGCTACGACACCGGCTTCGTACACAACGGAGCGATCGGCCACAAGCTCTTCGACCCCGAGACGGTCAGGCGCGAGCTGCGCGTCATCCGTGACGACCTGCACTGCACCGCGGTCCGCGTCATGGGCGGCGATCCGGAACGGATGGAGCTCGCGGCGGCGCACGCCGCCGACCTCGGCCTCGAGGTCCGGTTCTCTCCCTGCCCTCTGGAACTGACCGCCGACGAGATGCTGTCGCTGTTCGCCGGCTGCGCCGTGCGCGCGGAGCGGCTCAGGCGGCGGGGGAGCCGAGGTCGTGTTCGTCACCGGCGCCGGGCTCAGCCTGATGAACAAGAGATTCCTGCCCGGTGACAGCACCGACGAGCGGGTCGAGTGGCTGAGCCGGCCGCATGGCGTGCGCGAGCAGATCGGCGAGATCGGCGTCCGTGTCAACGACTTCCCCGGCAGGGCCGTGGCGCTCGTCCGTGAGCACTTCCTACCGGGAGCACCGAGACGGCGGAAGCCGCCCCGGGCGGGCCGTGGTCCTCGCGCGCCCCGGCCGGCGACCCGCCGCCGGCGCGGCGGGCCGGCGTCCGGGGAGACCCGGCCGTGGCGGCCTGCCCGCTGGGCCGGGGTGCGGGCGTGGCCCGTGGGGCCTGGAGGTCACCGCAGCTCGGCCATGGAGTCGGCGACCTGGTGCTCGCGGCCGCCGCCCTCGCGACGCAGTCCTTCGATGACCCCGGCGTAGTCGGCATCGGATCTGTTCTGGCTGAGCTTGGCCTTGCCCTCGATCCTCTCGATGGCGAACTCGATGCCGACGATGGCCCGCAGCTGCCTGTCGATGTACTGCTCGGGGGCGTCGCCGACCGCCCACGGCCGGTCGCGGCGCTGTTCGTGCCGGTCGGTGAGCCGTGTGACGGCCTCCAGGAGCCAGTCGGCGTCCTGGTGGACCCGCAGGCGGCCGGTGAAGTGCACCGCGGAGTAGTTCCAGGTCGGCACGGTCCGGCCGTGCTCGGCCTTGGAGGCGTACCAGGCGGCGGAGACGTAGGCCTGGGGGCCGGTGACTACGGCGAGCGCGGGAGCGTGCGCCTGGATGGACCTCCACTGCGGATTGGCGCGGGCCATGTGGAAGACGAGCCGGTCCTCGTCCCAGATCACCGGCAGCAGGGTGGCCAGCGGGTATCCGTCGTCCCCCACGGTGATGAGCTCGGCCGATCCGACCGAGGTGACCAGCGCGCGGACCTCGTCGAGGTCGTCCATGGCGTTGAAATGCGGGACGTACATGCGAAAACCCTATCTTCCGGTCTCGGTGGCAGGTCATCGGTCGGAGGCCGGGGCGGGGCGCTCGTGCCCGCCCGCGGGGCGGGGTCAGCTCAGGGCCAGCAGGCCGACGGCGAGGGCCGCGGTGCCCAGCCCGGCGAGCTGGCCGCGGTGGACACGCTCGGACAGTACGGTGCGGGCCAGCAGGATGGTGCCCGCGGGGTACAGGGCGGTGATGACGGCGACGACGGCCAGGTCGCCGTTACGCGCGGCCAGCAGGAAGGCGAGGTTGGCCAGGGAGTCGAGCACCCCGGCGCCGGCCGACAGCGGCAGGGAGGGCCGTCCGGGGCCCAGGCGTCCGCGCAGGGCGAGGGCCGCGCCGATCGTCACGGCGGAGGAGACCGCGCGGCCGGTGATGAGCGGGGCCAGCCCGCTGTCGGCGGGGGCCTGGTCCAGGCAGATGAGCTGGACGGCGATAGCGGTGCCCGCGCCGACGGCCAGGAGCAGCGCGGACCTTGAGGGACGGGCGGCGCGCGTGCCGGGACCGGCACTGACCAGGACGACCGCGGCCAGGGCCAGCGGGATGCCGGCGATGGCCGGTCCGCTCAGGTGCTCGCCCTGGGCCAGGCCGATGGCGACCGGTAGCAGTGCGGAGACCAGCGCGGTCATCGGCGACAGGATGTTCATGGGGCCGACGGCCAGGGTGCGGTAGAGCAGGGCGAAGGCCGCCGCCGAGGCCACACCCGACAGCGCGCCCCATCCGACGGCCTGCGCCGACCAGGAGGCGCCAAGGAACGGCCACAGCGCCAGCTCGACGACGAGGCTGGCGGGGGCCGCGATCATCACGGTGCGCAGGACGTGGGCCCGGCGGGCCCCCAGGCCCCCCAGGAAGTCCGCGCAGCCGTAGGCCAGGGAACTGCCCAGGGCCAGGACCAGCGCGAGCACGGCATACCTCCGATATCAGTGAAGCGACCAAGCGGTCCATTGGAATGACCGCAGAGGGTGTGGTGGAGCGACCGCCGCATACGGAAGGCGGGCGGTCGGGGAGTACGGGTGGGTCGGAAGGTCGGGGAGTACGGGCGGGTCGGAAGGTGGAGCCTCCGGGCCGGGCGCCGGCCCGGGGGACGGTCCGACCGCAGGGCCCGGCCGGGCCCTGCGCCGTCAGGACGCGCGGGTGATGGCGGGCAGGGTGACCGTCATGACCAGTTCGCACGGCCCGGTGCCGGCTCCCCGGTAGGCGTGGGGGACGTCGGCGGCGAACGCGGCGGTCGCCCCGGCCACCAAGGTGTGCTCGGTGCCGTCGACCACCAGGACCATCTCCCCGTCGACGGCGCTGACGGTCTCCAGGACCCCGGCCGGGTGCGGGTGGCTGGGATAGGTCTCGCCCGGGTGCAGGCGCCACCGCCACACCTCCATGGGCGCCGGGCCCGGCACGGTCAGCATCAGCCGCGCCTGCCCGCCGTGCTCACCGGTCCACAGCGGGGTCACCTGCGCGGCCTCGACGATCTGCACACTGCCGGCGGAGGATCCCTGCACCAGCGCCGACATCGGCAGGCCGAGCGCGTCGGCCAGCCGCACCAGCGTGGCCAGGTTGGGATTGCCCTGGGCCTTCTCCAGGGCCACCAGCGCGCCCTTGCTCACCTGGGCGCGCGCGCTCAGCTGCTCCAGGGACAGCCCCGCCCGCGTCCGCGCCTCCCGCACGTTGCGCGCCACGGCCTGCAGTGCCGCATCCGCCATGGTCACCGTGCCACCTCCCGTCGGTCGGTCTAATACACCATTCGGTCATTTCAATGTACCGCATGGTGGGCCGGAGCCGTTCCACCCGGTTCATGGCCTCTGGCGGCGGGGACCGACACCTGTACCGCGGCCGGGGCGCGGGGCCCGGACCGGACGGCGCCCCGCGGTCACGACAGTCCCCGCAGGACGTCGCCGATGGTCGCCACGCCTTCGGCGATGTCGGCCGGCGCGCTCGCGGCGTAGCCCAGGACGAGCCCCGGCTGACCGGGCCGCTGGCGATGCCACGACAGCGGCTGCGTCTTCACCCCCCGCGCGAGCGACGCGGCGGCGAGGTCGACATCGGCGAACCCGGCCGCAAAGGTGATCATCAGGTGCAGGCCCGCCGCGGCGCCGTGCACGACGGCGCCCGGGAGGTGGGTCCTGATCGCATCGATCATCGCGTCCCGGCGGCGGCGGTGACGCCTGCGGAGGAAACGTAGCTGGCGCTCCATCTCGCCCGATCCCATCAGCTCCGCCAGGACCAGCTGCGGCAGTACGGCGTTGCCGAGATCGGCGTAGCGCTTGGCGGCCACCAGGGCGTCGTAGTATTTCGCCGGCGCGAGCATCCACCCCACTCTCAGCGCGGGGGCGAGGAGCTTGGAGACGCTCCCGGCGTAGCAGACGCGGTCGGCGAGCATCGACCGCAGGGCGGGGACGGCGGGCCGGTCGTAGCGGTGCTCGGCGTCGTAGTCGTCCTCGACGATCAGACCGCCGTCGTCGGCCCAGCGCATCAGCTCGCGACGCCTCTCGCCGCCGAGCACCACCCCGGTCGGGAACTGGTGCGCCGGTGTCAGCAGGACGGCCGGGGCACCCTGGGCGCGCAGCTCGTCGACACGGACCCCTTCGGAGTCGACCGGGATCGGCGGGGTGTCCAGCTGCCAGTTGCGCAGATGCTGGCGGGCTCCGAGCGAGCCGGGATCCTCCACCGCCACCTGGGAGATCCCGTCATGGCGGAGCACCTGCGCGAGCAGTCCGAGCGCCTGGGCGACGCCGGCGACGACGAGCACCTCGCCCGGATCCACCCTGATCCCGCGGTTACGGGCCAGCCAGTTCGCGACGGCCAGACGCAGCGCGGCCGTCCCCCGGGGATCTCCGTATCCGAGGTCGGAGGGTGAGAGGCCGCCGAGCACCGAGCGTTCGGCGCGCAGCCACGCCGCCCGCGGGAACGCGGCCAGGTCGGGCACCCCCGGCGACAGGTCGATCCGGGCCGGAGCCGACCGCAACGAGTCGAAGACGTCCGGGCCGGGCGCGGTGGTGAAGACCGCCCCCCTCGGCGGCGGACCGGCGGGTGCGGGCGGCGGCACGGCCCCCGGCGCCGCCGCCGGAGCGGCGACGACGACCGTCCCGCCCCGCCTGCGCCCGGTGACGTGCCCGTCCTCGTTCAGACGCTGGTACGCCTCGGTGACGACGCCACGGGACACCCGTAGCTCTCCGGCCAGCACCCGGGTGGCCGGCAGCCTGCTGCCCACCGGCAGGCGGCCGTCCGATATCGCGAGCCGTAGCTGCGCGGCCAGCCAGTCGGAGCGGCCGCCGGCCGGCGCGTCGCCGATGTTCAGCTGCAGGAAGTCGGAGCCGGAGATTATGGACCGGTCATCTGGACTTGTTTTGGCCCTACTCATAAGGCCATTGTGGCAGCAGGATGAGGGCGTGGACAGATTCGAAACCTTCCCCGCCCGCGGCCCGCTCCGCGGCCCGCTCCGCGGCGCGGGCACGCGGCCGCTCGCGGCCGGCCTCTACGCGGACCTCCTGACCCGGGCCCAGGCCGCGGGGGCGGCGGCGCAACGGCCCCCCGCCGGCCTGCCCCACCGCGCCGGCGTGTCCGGCCGGCGCGGTTAGGAGACCCGCCATGAGCATCGCGTTCCTGGTGACCACGCTCGTCGTGGTCGCCACACCAGGCACCGGCGTCGTCTACACGCTGTCGGCCGGCCTCTCCCGAGGCCGCCGCGCAAGCGTGGTCGCCGCGCTCGGATGCACCCTCGGCATCGTTCCGCACGCGGTGGCGACGGTCACCGGTCTCGCGGCCCTGCTGCGGACGAGCGCGCCGGCGTTCCAGGTCCTGAAATATCTAGGCGTGGCCTATCTCCTCTACATGGCGTGGGCCACGCTCAAGGACAAGGGCGCAGCCGTCGTGGAGAACCAGGAGGCCGTTCCCCGCCCGGCGGGGAGGGTGATCCTCTCCGGCGTCCTGATCAACGTCCTCAACCCGAAGCTGACCGTCTTCTTCCTCGCGTTCCTGCCGCAGTTCGTGAGCGCCGGCGAGCCGGGCTCCCCGCTGCGGATGGTGGAGCTGAGCGCCGTCTTCATGCTGATCACGTTCGTCGTCTTCGCCGCCTACGGCATCTTCGCCGCCTCGGTGCGGGACCACGTGACCGCACGGCCCCGGGTGATGATCTGGATGGGCCGGGTCTTCGCCGGCTCCTTCGTCGCGCTCGGCGCCAGACTCGCTTTCGCCGATCAGTAGATCCAGTCCGTGACAAGGGGCTCAACCACATGTACTTCCAGCATTCGGGTGAGATCTGGGCGGAGTATCCGGAGCTCGTCGCCGGTGCCGTCTTTGCCACGGGCATCACCGGGGAGGCTTCCGTCGGCCCTCGGGTCGCCGAGTTCGGCACCGTCGCCGGAGCGCGGCTCGCCGCGGGCCCGGAGAGCGAGTTCCCCGAGATCCAGGCGTGGCGGCGGGCCTTCTCCAGGATGGGCCTCAGACCCACCCAGTATCGATGCGCCTCGGAGTCGCTGCTGCGGCGCTTCAAGAAGGAGCGGGTCCTCCCGCGGATCCACCCCCTGATCGACCTGTGCAACGCGGTCTCGCTCGCGTTCGCGATCCCGGTGGGCGTCTTCGACGTCACCAGGATCGCCGGGAGTCTCGAAGTCCGGCACGCGAGCGGGGAGGAGAGCTACCTGACCTTCTCGGGTGAGACGGAGAACCCCGACGCGCGCGAAGTGATCTTCGCCGACGCCGCCGGGCGGGCCCACGCCCGGCGGTGGACGAACCGGCAGAGCGGCTACTCCGCCATCCGGGACACGACGACCACGGTCTTGATCATCGCGGAGGCGATGCACGGTTCGGCGGCCGCGGACGTCCGGGAACTCACGTCCGTGCTCGCGGACGAGCTGAACGGCATCTGGCGGGCCGTACCGGAGAGCGCGGTGCTGAGCCGGTCCTCGCCGAGGTTCGAGTTCTCGACCAGTACGTCCTGAGCCCGGTCGGTGCCCGTGAAGCCGGGCCCCGGCTCCGCGGGCCCCTGCTCGCCGCCGGCGGCGTTGATCGGCGCACGCCGGCCCGCGGTCACCCTTGCGCCCCTTACCAGGGGGCGGAGCCGGGATCCACACCGGTCAGGTCACAGCTGGCGGCCCACAGCCGCGCCGCGAGCTCGGTGTCGGCCAGGTGGCCCCGGACGGGTTCGAGCCTGGGCGCGCCGCGGATCCCGAACACCCGGGGTCCCCAGAGCCCGCCGCCGCGGACGGACGGGTCGAGGACCGCCCGGACGGCAGGCCACGCGGCGGCCTCCTTGCCCTGGAGGAGAACGCCGGCAGGCAGGCCGCGCAGCCGTTCGCCGACGGTCCGGACACGCACCGGTGGACGCGAGGGGGTGAGGGAGTCGATCGCGCCGCCGGGATGGGTCACCACGCTCAGCGTGGCGCCGCCGGCGGCGCGCAGGCGGCGGTCGAGTTCGAGGCCGAAGAGCATCTGCGCCAGTTTCGACCGGGCGTAGGCACGCTTCGGCCGGTAGTCATGTGTGCTCTGGAGGTCGTCGAGGTCCAGGTCCACGGACTTGCCCACGAAGCTGCCGGTGGTGACGACACGGCTCCCGCGCACGGCCGAAAGCAGGGGCGCCAGCCACCAGGTCAGCGCGAAATGCCCGAGGTGGTTGGTCCCGAACATCAGCTCGTTGCCCTCCTTGGTCTCGCGGCGCGGCGGGCGGTCGAGCATCACGCCGGCGTTGTGGACCACCGCGTCGAGACCGTCCAGCTCCAGCGCGTCCACGGAGGCTCTGAGCGAAGAGAGGTCGGCGAGGTCCAGCCGGAGATGGCGCACGTGCGCGCCGGGGACGCGCGAACGGATCGAGGCCATCGCGGCTCCGGCCCTCGCCGTGTCCCGGCTGCCGAGAACGACGGTGGCCCCGGTGCGGGCGAGCTGCTCGGCGACGAAATACCCGATACCCGCGTTGCCGCCGGTGACCAGATAGTTCTTGCCCTCGGCAGGTGGCGGCCGGTGGACGTCCCACGTCATGACTGGACCTCGGCGGGGGCGGGGGCACGGAGGGAGGACATGGCGGGCTCCTATGCGTTGGGGGAGTGGTCAGGACGGTTCGGGTCGGGGGAGTGGTCGGGGAGGGGCCACGCCTGCTTCCGGCGCGGCCCGGGGCGTCAGTGCTGAGATCCTTCCGGCGCTCGCCTGGGCATCAGGATCACGGCCGGGACGGTGACGGCGGTGCCGGCCAGGACGACGATGAGGCTGATCTTCATGGCGTGGCCGAGGCCGGAGGCGGCGGACTGGAAGAAGACCGAGGTGACGGCCGCCGATCCGATTCCGGCCGCGAGCTGCTGGACCGCCGACAGTGAGCCGCTGGCGCTTCCGGCCTCGTCGGGGTCGATGTCGCCCAGGGCGACATCGAAGACCGTGCCGTAGCAGGCGCCCATCCCCAGGCCGGTGAGGAAGACGGCGGGGGCGAGGGCCGCCAGGCTGAGGTCGGTGCCGGAGCCGACGACCAGGACGAGCGCCCAGCCGCAGCCGGCCAGGATGACGGACAGGCCGACGAAGATGAGGTTGCGGCCCATCTTCTTGATCAGCGCCATGCACGCTCCCGCGGCGATGATGATGCCCAGGGTCAGCGGCAGCAGGCCCAGGGACGCCTCCCGCGCCGAGGCGCGCAGCCCTTCCTGCATGAACAGGGAGAGCACGTAGACCAGTCCGGTGGTGGCGGCGAAGACGATCAGGCCGACCAGCAGGCCGGAGCTGAAGCCGCGGTTGCGCAGCAGGGACGGCTTGAGCAGCGGGTCGGCGGCGGTGCTCTGGCGGTGGGCGAAGGCGGCGAGGAACACCAGGCCGAGGAGGGTCGAGAGGACGGGGACGGCGGTCCAGCCGCTGGTCGAGCCTTCGACCAGCCCGAACAGCAGGCCGAACATGGTGGCGGCGAGCAGCCCGGAGCCCAGCCCGTCCACGACGGTGGACGGGTCGCCGCCGTCGTGGGGGAGCAGCTTGACGGCCATGACGAGACCGAGCGTGCCGAGCACGAGGTTGATCAGGAAGATCGGCCGCCAGGACAGGCCGAACAGGTCGGCGTCGATGATGAACCCGGCCAGGATCGGGCCGCCGACCGAGGCGACGCCGAGCAGGGGGCCGAACAGCCCGAACGCCTTGGTGAGCATGTCACGCGAGAACGTCTTGGTCATGATCGCCATACCCTGCGGGATCATCAGCGCGCCGAACGCGCCCTGCGCGCCGAACGCGCCCTGCGCGCCGCGGGCGACCACCAGAAGCGCGGGGTCGGGCGAGAGCCCCGCCACCGCCGAGGCGATCGTGAAACCGGCCATGCCGGTGAGGAACATCGTGCGCTGGCCGTACTTGTCCCCAAGCCGGCCGCCGACCACGAGCAGGACGCCCATCGCGAGCATGTAGGTCGACCCCAGCCACTTGATCAAGCCCTCGCCGCCGTGCAACTCGGCGGTGATGGTGGGCGCGGCGACGTTGGTGACCGTGGAGTCGATCATGTCGAGGGCGTCGGCGAGCAGCACCAGCCCCAGGATCGCCCACATGCGCCGGGTGGAGGGGGTGCCCGTCGGACGGGCCGTTGCCGTGGTTGCCATGGCGGCACCTCCTGACTGAAGAAACACGGTCTGTGGCTGACTCACCCCTCCAGGCAGGACGGATCCAGGCAGGGCGGAGCGAATCTGAACTGACTACGAAACTATAATCACTATAGATTAAGACGCGTTACGGGTTCCGGGTAGGATGGGGGCATGGCGACGACGATGGGGCGCCGCGAGCGCAAGAAAGCACAGACCCGTCAGGCCCTGGCGGACGCGGCACTGCGGCTGTTCTCCGCGCACGGATACGACGGGGTCACGGTGGCTCAGATCGCCGACGAGGCGGACGTCTCCATAGCCACCCTGTTCGCGCACGTGCCGGACGGCAAGGAAGCGCTGATCTTCGACGACGGCACCGAACGGCGCGACGGCCTGGTCACCGCGGTCCGGGACCGGCCCCCCGGCCAGCCGGTGCTGGCGGCCCTGCGCCGGTTCATGTCCGGCCGGGGACCGTTCACCACCCGGCTGGCGCCCGAGCTCCAGCGCAAACATGACCTGATCATGAGCACGCCCGCCCTGCGGGACTACTCACGCAAGCTCTGGACGGCCGGCGAGGGCGCCCTGGCCGGAGTGATCGCCGCCGAGAGCGGCCGAGACCCCTCCGACATGACCGTCCGCGCCCTGGCCCGCTACGTCCTGGAGATCCCCGACCTCGCGGGCATGGAACCCGACCCCCGGGCCGCGATGAACGCCGTCTTCGACCTCCTCGAATCCGGCTGGCCCGGACCGTCCGGGGGAGCGTGATCGGGCCCGCGCGGATGTCCGGGCCGTCCGGGGGAGCGTGATCGGGCCCGCGCGGATGTCCGGGCCGTCCGGGGGAGCGTGATCGGGCCCGCGCGGGCGTCCGGGCCGTCCGGGGGAGCGCGGCGCTCGCGCACGCGGTGGACCCGGGCGGTGTCCTCGCCGGTGCTATGTGGTGCCGATCAAGCGGTTCTTCCAGGCCCAGGCGGCGATCTCGACCCGGTTGCGCACCCCGAGCTTGGCCTGGATGCCGGTTGTGTGGCTCTTGACGGTGCTCAGCGAGATGAACAGCTCGGCGGCGATCTCCTGGTTGGTCCGGCCTCTGGCGATGGCCCGGACGACCTCGGTCTCCCGCTCGGACAGCGGATGCGCGGGCCCACGGCCGGCCGGCGCCCCGGCGGACGCGAGGCGGCGCAGCAGTCTCAGGGTGACCGACGGCGAGATCAGGGCGTCGCCGGCATGGGCGGCCCGGACGGCCTCGACGAGCAGCCTGGGGCCGGCGTCTTTCAGGATGAAGCCGACCGCCCCGCCGCGTAGCGCGCCGTAGAGATACTCGTCGAGGTCGAAGGTGGTGACCACGATCACCCTGAGTGGGTCGGGGACGCCGGGGCCGGCCAGGGCGCGGGTGACAGCGATGCCGTCGAGGCGGGGCATCTGGATGTCCACCAGGCACACCTCCGGGCGCAGTCTCCGGGCCAGGTCGACCGCCTCGGCGCCGTCCGCGGCCTCGGCGACCACGCTGATGTCGGGCTGGTCTTCGAGGATGAGCCGCAGGCAGCCGCGGATCATCGCCTGGTCGTCGGCCAGCAGGACCCTGATGGTCATCGGCGTCCGCGCGCGGGGACGGGCAGGGTGGCGAGCACGGACCAGCCGGCCCCGGGGCGCGGGCCGGCGCGCAGCGTGCCGCCGAGAGCCTCGAGGCGTTCGCGCATCCCGGCCAGGCCGTACCCGCCGCGGGGGTGGTGGCGGGCCAGGGTCGGCGGGGCGTCGTCGACGACCTCGACGGTGACGGTGTCCCGATCCTGGTCGACGCTGACGGTGACCGAGCGGGCGTGCGGGGCGTGGCGGGAGACGTTGGTCAGCGACTCCTGGACGACCCGGTAGACGGTGCTGGTCACTTCGGGCGGCCACACCGGCTGGTCGGCGGGCAGCCGCAGGCGCACCGCGGGGCCGTGGCCGTCGAAGCGTTCGACCAGGTCGCTGAGCTGCCCGGGCATGACGGGGACCGCGTCGTCGGCCTCGCGCAGCAGGCCGACGACGCGGCGCGTCGCGGCGAGCGCGTCGGAGCCGGCGGCCTCGATGTCCGCCAGGGAGCCTTCCATCTTCTCCGGGTGCTTGCGGGCCACGAGCTGGGCGGTCTGGGCCTGGAGCACGATGCAGGTGATGTGGTGGGCGACGACGTCGTGCAGTTCCCTGGCCAGGGCCAGGCGCTCGGTGCGGCGCACCCGCTCGGCGACGGCCCGGCGGCGGGCGTCGAGCAGCCGCGGCCACAGCCCGACCGCGAGGGAGACGAGCCATCCCGCGCCGTTCAGCACCGCCACGGCCGGGTTGGAGGAGGACACGTGGGCGGCGAGCAGGCCACCGGCGGCCACCGTGGCCCCTCCGGCCGCGACGGCGCAGGCCGGTAGGACCGGGAGCGCTCTGATCGCGGAGCCGGTGAGCACGGACAGGCCCAGGGCCATGGCGGGACTGGGCTCGCCGGGCAGTTGGGCGAGCCGGGCGGCCAGGACGGCGACCGCCGCGACGGACAGGCCCGCGAACGCCGCCCACGCCCGGCCGCGCCGGCGGATCAGAGCGATCATGCACACCACCGCCCCGGCGGCGCAGCCGAACCGCCAGTAGTCACCGCCCCAGCTGCCGGCGATCCGGGACGCCTGGAAGGCGAGCGCCGCGGCGAACACGGCGCCGAGCCCGATGTCGGCCGCGATCCGGGCCGACCTGGTCGGCCGGGCCGGCCATCCCCGAATGTTCACGCCGCTCAGGCTAGGAGATCTCCGCTCGGCGCTGAACCGGCCGAAAGTACGGTCGTGCACGGTGCAACCCGGCTTTCGACCGATACCGGCACCGGGCCGGATCCGCAGGATGAGCCCATGCCACAGGAAAACCTTCCCTCCGGTGCCGACACCCGGGGACCCGAGCAGGCGGTCCGGCGACCGCCCGGCTCTGACCGACTGCCGGAGACGCATCCCGCGGGACTTGCTCATCGGCCTGGCCCGCCTCCTGGCCCGTCCCAGGAGGACCGGCCCCGGGAGGACCGTCGTCCCCGTCGCCCGCGCCGGGACGACGGCCCGGCAGGTCCCGCGACGGCCTCCCCCGGCCGGCCGCGCATCGCCGCGCTCGACGTGGTACGCGGGTTCGCGCTGTGCGGGATCCTGCTGGTCAACATCCAGCCGATAGCCAACCTCGGCAGGGTCGTCGTGCGGCATCCGGCGGCGGAGGGGGCGGGGGTGGAGGGGGCGTGGATGGGGCTGTTCGTCGAGCAGCGCTTCTTCCCGATCTTCTCCCTGCTGTTCGGCATCGGGTTCTCGCTGCTGCTGAGCTCCGTCACCGACCGCGCCGCCCGCCCGCGGCTGCTCCTGCTGCGCCGGCTTGCGGTGCTGCTCGGGGCCGGCCTGGTGCACCACGTGCTGCTGTGGGAGGGCGACATCCTGGCCGTCTACGCCGTCGTCGGCCTGCTGGTGCTGCTGCCCTCGACCTGGCTGCCGCGGTGGGCCGTGGCCGGCCTCGCCCCCGTGCTCCTCGCGGTCCCGCTGATCGTCGGGGGCGGCTCTTTCGCGCTGGTGCCCGGGCTGTTCCTGCTGGGCTCGGCGCTGACCCGGTACGGGGTGATCGACCGGATCGAGCGCTCCACCTGGGTGCCGGCCGTGCTGGGCCTGGCCTTGGCGGCGGGGGCGGTGCCTGCCCTGCGGTGGCAGAGCGGCGACCCGGGCGACCCCGGCTCCGCGCGCGCATTCGCCCTGGCCGGGTTGCTGCTCGCGGGGGTGTACATCTGCGCCCTGCTGGTCCTGCTCAGGACGCCGCTCCGGCCGGTGCTGCAGGCCGTCTTCGCGCCGCTGGGCCGGATGGCGCTGACCAACTACCTGACCGCCACGGTCCTCGTGCTGGCGGTCAACCATGTCCTGAGCGGTCCGCCGCAGAGCTGGTCCCTGACGACGGTGGTGCTGATCGCCGCCGCCATCCTCGCCGTCCAGTGGCTGTGGTCGACCCTCTGGCTGCGCCGATACCGTCAGGGGCCCCTCGAGTGGCTCTGGCGCTGGGCCACCTGGGCCCGCCGCCCGCCCCTGCTCCGCACCTCCGGCCGCCACACCCCCTGACCGCCGCGCGCACCTTGCTCGCCTCACCCTCGCCTCACCGCCGTCCGGGGCGGGAGGCGTCGGGCGGGGTGACCTCGCTTCCGTGGCGGGGCCGGCCGGGGGCCTGGTCCGGCCGGCGGGCGAGGGCGACGCCGGCGACCAGGACGCCGAGGAAGGTCACGCCGGCGGCCAGGTAGTACGCCATGGTCAGGCCCTGGGTGAGCTCCCGCCGCAGCGCGTCGCCGTTCAGACCGCCGGTCCCGGCGTTGGCGATGGCCACCATGAGGGCGGTGCCGACGGCCAGGCCGGTCTGGTGGGTCACCGACGCCATCCCGGAGGCGACGCCCTGCTCGCTCGCCGCGACGCCGTTGCCGGCGGCGATCCACATCGAGGTCCAGACGATGCCCATCCCCAGCCCGGCCACCATGATGCCGGGCAGCACGGCGACGAACGGGGAGTGGGGGGAGACGGCGAGGGCCAGCAGGACCATGCCGGCCGTACCGATCAGCAGGCCGGTGGACAGGGCGGCGCGCATGCCCACCCGGGTGACCAGGCGCTCGGCGACCTTGGTGCCGACGATGTTGAGCAGCGTCAGCGGCAGGTACGCCAGCCCCGCGTCCAGGGGGTCGTAGTGGAGGATGTCCTGGAGATAGACGGTGAGCAGGTAGTAATGGGCGCCGAGGCCCGCTCCGAACACCGCGGTGATCGCCATGGCCGCGACCAGGCTGGGATTGGTGAACATGCGCAGGGGCATGAGCGGGTCACGGCTACGGGACTCGATCACGGCGAACACCACGAGCAGCGCGACGCCGAGGCCGAAGGCGGTGAGGGTGGGCGAGGAGGTCCAGCCCCACTCGGGGCCCTGCGCCAGGACGGAGACCAGCAGCGTGATTCCGGCGGTCGCGGTCAGCGCACCGGGCAGGTCGAAGCGGCGTTCCCGCGCGGCGCCGTCCCGGGCCGGGTCGGAGGGCAGGAGCGGAAACGCCGCCAGCAGGGCCGCGCAGGCCAGCAGCACGAAGATGTAGAAGGTCGATTCCCAGCCGAAGACGTCGGTGAGCACGCCGCCGAGCAGCGCGCCCGCGGCCAGGCCGCTGCCCCCCATGGCGGCCCACACGGCGAGGGCGCGGTTGCGCTCGGGGCCTTCGGCGAAGGTGGTGTTGACCAGGGAGAGGGTGGCGGGGAACAGCAGCGCCGCGCCCAGCCCCTGTACGGCGCGCACCGCGATCAGCGGTCCCGGGCTCTCGGCGAGCCCGCCGACCAGCGACGAGACGGCGTACAGGACGAGGGCGAGGACGAACACCCGGCGCCGCCCCAGCAGGTCGGCGGCGCGCCCGCCCAGCAGCATGAAGCCGCCGAGCGTGACCGCGTACGCGCTGACCACCCACTGCAGGCTCTGGCCCGAGAAGTTGAGCTCCCGCCCGATCTCGGGCAGCGCGACGTAGACGATGTTGTAGTCGATGGCGATGATGAACTGGGCGAATGCCAGCAGGGCCAGGGTCCACCCCAAGCGGCGGGGCCGATGGGGCGCGTCCGTGGACGACGGGGAGACAGACATGGATTCCTCGGGCAGATCGGTGATCGTCGATGACGGGCTCGGCCAGGCGGGGGGAGCCGGGCGGATGCGGTGACAGCGGTGGCGCTCCGTCATGCCGATACGGTAGAAGTTGCCATCAGTGTCAAGTTCAAGTCCTGGGTCGGCATGTGAGGTGGGAGATGCGGATCGGCGAACTGGCCCGGCGCACCGGGGTGAGCGAGCGTTCGCTGCGCTACTACGAGAAGCAGGGGCTGCTGACGGCCGAGCGCACTCTCGGCGGCCACCGCGACTTCCCCGCCGGCGCGGTCGACCGGGTCATCCGCATCCAGGAGCTCTTCGCCGCGGGACTGCACAGCGCCAAGATCGCGCAGCTGCTCCCCTGCATGCGGGACGCGGACGGGGGCCCGTCCGAGATCGCCACCCCGCGGCTGGTCACCGAGCTCACCACGGAACGGGACCGCATCGACCGGATGATCACCGATCTGATCCGCTCCCGCGAGGTCCTGGACGAGGTGATCGACACGGCGTCGGACGGGGGCCGGCGGACCGCCACCCACCTTGAGGACCGGCAGCCGCGAGCACTGTAGCCGTCGCCTGTCCGTCCGCCCGTCTGCCCGTCCGCCTGTCCGCGCGCCGCGGCGGAGGGGCGGACAGGCCGCCGGGCCGGTGGCCGGCGGGTCAAGGGTCTCATCCGTGCCCGACGCGGATCCGCCATCCTCGGCGTGAGCGGCCGGGTCGATCCAGGGAGGACTTCTAGCCGCAAAGGCGATCTATCGGATTTCCAATGGGTAAGCATCCTAAACACCGTGGATGCGTGATTAGACTCACAATTCGGTCATTTAGGAATCTTCCTCTCTTTGGAGGGTGTTCGGTACTCCGAGAAACCCCCAAAGAAGGACAAAGTCGTGTCTTTGTCAGCGACGACGCTGCGCTCCCTCCAGCACCACAACTACCGGCTCTGGGCAGGGGCCGACCTGGTCTCGGTCAGCGGCACCTGGATGCAGGTGCTGGGAGTCAACTGGTTGATCCTCTCCGCGACCGGATCGGCGACCAGTGTGGGCCTGAGCCTCGTCCTCCAGGCGCTCCCCACGCTCCTGCTCGGGCTGTGGGGCGGCGCTCTGGCCGACCGGTTCCCCACCCGCCGGGTAGTGCTCGCCACGCAGGTCGCCCACGCGTTCCTCGCCGCGGCCCTCGCGCTGGTCGCGATCAGCGGCCCGACGTCGATGACACCCGTTTACGGCCTGGTGCTCGCCGGCGGTGTGGTCAGCGCGATCGGCGGCCCCGCGCTCGGCAAGTTCGGTGCCGAGGTCGTCCCCCCGGAGGATCTGCCCAACGCCCTCGCGCTCGGCTCCGTCGTCAACTCGGCGGGCCGCATCCTCGGCATGAGCCTGGCCGGCATGCTCCTGCCCCTCACCGGTACGGGAGCCCTGTTCCTCCTCAACGCGGTGAGTTTCTCCGCCGTGATCGCTTCGGTTCTCGCGATGCGCGCCTCCGAGATGCACCGGTCCGTGTGTGCCCAGGCGGACACGGGCGGCGTACGCACCGGCCTCGCCTACGTGCTACGTACGCCACGGCTGCTGGTGCTGCTGGCGCTCGCGCTGGTCCTGGGCGGTCTGGGACGTAACTACCAGGTCACCATGGCGGCCATGAGCGCCGGCCCGCTGGATGCCGGAGCGGGTGGATACGGCCTGCTGTCGACCGTCTTCGCGGTCGGCGCCGTGGTCGGAGGCGTGATCGCCGCCGGACGCCCCCGCCTGACGATCGGGCTGTTGCTCGGCACCGCGCTGCTGACGAGCGTGGCTCAGAGCGTGAGCGGCTTCATGCCGGGCGTGATGACCTTCGCCGCGCTCATCCTGCCGATCGCCGCCGGGGCCGTGATCATCGATACCACGCTCGGCGCGCGGGTCCAGCTGAGCAGCCCCGGACACATGCGTGGGCGCGTCATCGCCGTCCAAGGGGTGGTGAGCGCCGCCGCCGGAGCCATCGGCGGCCCCTTGCTCGGCTGGCTCTGCGACAGCTTCGGTCCCCGCCTGACCCTCGAACTGGCCGGAGCGGTCACTGTCGCCGCCACATTGACCGCCGCCGCCGTGCTGGCGCGCCTGTCGAACCTCCGGCTGACCAGGGCCGTCATCCTGCCCGCCCAAGGACTCCTCCGCCGTGTGCCCGCCGAGCAGGTCTCCGCTCTTCGCTGAGTCCCCAGGCGGCGGGACCACTCAGCCGTGACCATCGCCGGCCTGCCGCCATGGCCGGCGGGGATCCGCAGAACAGATCCGGCGGGCGCTTGTGCGGCATGAGCCGGATCCTCGACGTCGTCAGGGCGTGGCCAGCGGGATGATCCTGCGGTATTTGCCGCCGGGCGACCGCTGCGGTGGCTCCTCCGCGCGTTCCAGCGTGACCTCAGCGACCTTGTGCTCAGCGAGCAGATGGGTGACCTTGTCGCGCATGGCCTGCCAGAGGCGGTCGGCGTCGGCGCCGGCCGCGGGCCGTAGGCGTACGCGCAGGACGGTGGGCGCGGTCTGGACGAGCTGGAACTGCTCCACGCCGGGGACGTCCAGCGCGGCACCGAAGGCCATGGGTGAGACGCCGACCCGCTCGCCGCGATCGGTGGGGAAGGTGAGCAGGTCGGCGATGCGGCCCTGCACCTGGACGGCGGGCAGCGGGCTGCCGCACGGGCAGGGGTCGGGGCGGACCAGGACGCTGTCGCCGAGGTCGTAGCGCAGGATCGGCTGGACCCGGTTGGCGAGATTGCTGATCAGGACGGTGTGCGAGAGCTGACCCGGCGGGACAGGCCGATGGTCGGCGTCGACCGGCTCCAGGACGGCCCAGTCGCTGTTGACGTGATACCAGCCGTGCGCGCAGCCGGCGCTGAGGAAGCCGCACTCGGTGGAGGCGTAGGCGGCGCGGACCTTGGCCTGGAAGGCGGTGGCGATCCGCTCCCGGGCATCCGGGGTCAGCGTCTCACCTCCGGGGATGACGACCGCCGGGTGGATGCGCAGACGGCCCGCCTCCTGCTCGCCGGCCAGTAGCGTGAGCATGCCCGCGAAGCCGGCGAGACTGGCCGGATCGAACCGGTTGAGCTCGTCGACCAGCTCCGCCACCGGCTGGTTGATCGGGAAGACCCGCATCATCCGGCCGAGCCACGGTCTGTCCAGGGCCAGCCGGGCCGGCGCCGCGACGGTGGCGAAATGGCCGCCGGGCGCGGTGACTATGGCGGTACGGCCGACGCGGGCGAGGGTCCGGACGACATCACGGGCCGCCAGCCCGCCGCCGGTGCGCAACCCGACGGCGGTGTGTACGGCCAGGTTCCGCTCGTCCAGCACGAAGAGGCCGCGCAGGCCGCTGGTGCCGGTGGTGGTGACCACCAGGTATCGGTCACAGAACCGGTGCCCCACGAGGTCCGGGTCGGCCACGAACGCCTCGACCCGCCCGAGCGTCACCCGCCGATCGGTGACCCAGTCGTCGAAGCGGGCCATCAGCGTCTTCTTGTCGGTGACCGGGAGCAGCGCCGGGTCGTCGACCTGCTCCGGCAGGTCCCGGTACAGCTCACGGTAGTAGGGCGAGTGGGCGCGAGCGTGGGCCACCATCTCGGCCAGGCGGGCGCGCTGCCGCCGCGCAATCGCCGCGGGCCCCTCCCGCAGGGCGCGCCGCGCGTCGCGGGCGAGCCGCCGGACGCTTGCTTCCTCTTTCCTTGTTTCCTCTTCCACGGTGGGTCGGTCCTCTCGTCCTGGCGAGTGGGATTGGGATGTCGTCTTCCTCGGGCGGTGGGCGGACCGTCGGGCTCGGGGACATCAGGGGTGTCGGGGACATCGGAGGACAGCTGCCTCCCCAGGCCCGGGAGCACAGGCGTCGGCGGTGCCGGAGCCGGGGCGCGCCCTCGTCATGGGCTCTCGGCGGGCGGCCGCACCGAGAGCAGGCCGTGCAGGGCGATCTCGAGGCCGCGCCGGCTGGCCTCCCACAGCTCATCCTGCGACCGGCCGAGCCGGACGCTCATCAGGCTCGCCTGCTGGATGGCGCCCAACAGGGATCCGGTCATCGCCGCCGCGGTGATCGGGTCCAGCTGGCCGGGGAAGGCCTTCAGCAGCTCGCCGGCGATCCGCTGCTGCAGGTCCAACAGCAGGTACAGCCCCTTCGCCTGAAGCGCCGGCGTGGTCAGCATCATCCGGGCCGTCGCCGACAGCTCCTCGGGCTCCCTGCGGGGAACCTTGGGCCGGCGGTGGGCGGCGTACTCCTGGACCATCCTCCCCAGCACCTCGCCCGGGCTCTCGTGCGGCCGACGTTCCGCGATCACCCGGAACAGCACGTCGAAGTCCCGGTCCAGGTCGACCCAGAGCACCTCGTCCTTGCCGCGGAAGTAGTTGGAGAACGTCTTGGGATCGACATCCGCCGCCGCGGCGATCTGCGCCACCGTGGTCTGCTCGTACCCCTGCTCCTCGAACAGCCGGACAGCCGCCATGACGATCCGCTGTCGGGTCAGCCGCTTCTTCCGTTCGCGCCGAGACTCCTGCATGCCCCAAATATACGTCTAATAGAATTTTCCCGACAACCGGAATAATTCACTTACTGTAAGTTACCGTCGATGGGGTGTCGGTGATGTGGCAGGAGCCGGAGGCGCGGAAGGGTTCAGCGAGCTGGGCCAGGTAGCCGGTGGGGTAGTCCGGCTTGGCTGCCATGCCGAGCTGGTCGGAGGTGAAGCGGCGGGTGGGGTCGTAGGAGAAGGTGCCGAGCAGGTGGTCCCAGATCAGGGTGAACAGCCCGAAGTTGACGTCGCCGACGCCGGCCCACTTCAGGTGGTGGAAGCGGTGTCCCTCGTTGAGCGCGAGCACGTACTTGAGCGCTCCGACGCGGTAGTCGGCGTTGGAGTGCTGCAGCAGCAGCTGGACGGCGACGGTGACGGCCAGCGCGGAGGCGACGTCGAGGGGCAGGCCGACGATGATGAGCGGGGCAACGCCGGCGCTCATCTCGACGGCCTGGTGCAGGGGGTGCTTCATCAGGCCGTTGAAGCCGTAGAAGCGCCTGACGGAGTGGTGGACGGCGTGGAGGCGCCACAGCGCGCCGATCCTGTGGCTGGCGTAGTGGGTGAGGGTGATGCCGAGGTCGGCGACCAGGATCGCGGCCAGGACCTGCAGGAGGAAGGGCCAGGAGCGCGGCCACAGGTCGGCGACGGTGACGGTGGCGGCCAGCAGCGGAATGGCGGCCACGCTGACCAGGAGCAGCAGTTCGTTGACGCCGGCGTGGGCGACGTCGCGCCCGCCGTCGCCCTGCGAGCTGTTCCATCGCACCTCGTACGGCAGGGCGCGCTCGGCGGCGAACGAGCAGCCGATCGCCGCCGGCAGCAGGGCGACCAGCCACAGCTTGGAGGCGCCGGCGGCGGCCAGGGTGATGGCGGTGCCGTTGACGCCCAGCAGCATGAACGGCACGTAGCCGTAGCGGACCACAGATTTCAGCATGCTCATCAGCGTCGCGGCCGGGCCGGGCCGGAGGCTTGGACGGATCCGCTGACCTCCCTCAGTCGTGGTCAGGTGTGACCGGAGGGGGCCCGGACGATGGGGAGCAGGTGTGAAGGGGCCAGGCCGAACATCTCGTGGCAGACGCGCGTCAGGTGGGAGCTGTCGGCGAAGCCGGCGCCGTGCGCCGCCCGGGTGAGATCCGCGCCGTCGCGGGCCAGCTCGGCGGCGCGCCGCAGCCGCGCCCAGCGCAGGTAAGCCGGGAAGGGCAGGGCGAGCTCGGCGGCGAACAGGTGACCCAGGCGGCTGGCCGACAGACCCACCGCGCCGGCCAGATCGGTGAGCCGGACCGGTCCGGCCAGCAGCCCCGGCAGGGACTCCAGGGCCTGCCGGAGCGCCGGATGGCGCGGGCCTGCGGCGGGGGCGGTCCAGCGGCGCGACAGCGCGGCCGGGTCCATGGCGGCCGGGTCCAAGACCGTACCCGCCGCCCCGCGAGCGGCGGGCAGCAGGGCGTGGGCGGCGGCCACCCAGCCGTCCACCCGGTCGCGGTGCGGCCCGGTCAGGGCGGTGAGCAGGTGGCGGCCCGCGCCGCCGGCCGGGTCGAGATAGAGCATGCCGGCCCGGGCGCCGGGGCTGCCGTACACGGTGTGCCGGGCCCGGGGCGGGATGATCGCCGCCCGCACCCGGCGGCGGGTGCGGTGGGCATCAGCCAACTCCACCGTCCCGGCGGCCACGACGAGGATCTGGAGGGCGGCGTGCGCGTGCGGCTCGGTGGTCCCGACGTCGCCGGTGAAGGCGAGCCGGCCCGGCTGCAGCGTGGCCGTCCCCCGCCACCCGGTCGAGGCCGTGGGGGCGAGCGCCGTGGTGGTCGTCATGGGGCGGTGACCGCGGACCTGGAGGCGGACGTGGCGACTGTCCGGCGGCAGAGGAACCGGACGACATGCCGGCTCATTCACTCGCTGCGGGTGTCAGGGAGATTTTCCAGAAATCGGCGTAGCGGCCGTCGCGGCGCAGCAGCTCGTCGTGGCTGCCGTCCTCCACGATCCGGCCGCCGTCCAGGAAGACGATGCGGTCGGCGCGTCGGACGGTCCGCAGCCGATGCGCGACCATCACCACCGTCCGGCCCGCCATCAGGCGCTCGACAGCCCCGTGGACGGCCGCCTCGTTCACCGGGTCCAGCGCGGAGGTCACCTCGTCCAGCAGCACGACGGGCGCATTCTTCAGCAGCGCTCGCGCGATCGAGACACGCTGGCGTTCACCGCCCGACAGCAGCGCGCCGCCCTCGCCGACATCCGTGGCCCAGCCGCCGGGCAGCCGCTCGATCACCTCGTCCAACCCCGCCGCGGTCGCCGCCGCCCGCACCTCGGCCCCGTCGGCTCCGGGGCGGCCGAGACGCACGTTCTCCTCGATCGTGCCGTCGAAGAGATAGACATCCTGGAAGACGATCGCGATCTGCGCCGTCAACGCCTCCGTGTCGATGGCGCGCACGTCCACGCCCCCCATGCGCACCGCACCCTCGTCCACGTCGTAGAACCGCGCGAGCAGCTGAAGCAGGGTGCTCTTGCCCGCGCCCGACGGCCCGACGACGGCAAGCCGCTGTCCCTGGGGCACGGACAACGACACGTCGTCGATCACCGTGCGATCGCCGTGCCGGAAGGTGACGGACTCGAACTCCAGGTCATGGCCTACCGGCCGGACCGGTTCGCGAGGCTCCGGCAGCGGCTCGGTGCGCAACACCCTGTCGAGTCTCGCCAGCTGGGAACGGGCGCCGCGCATTTTGCCACCGATATCCGACAGCGACAGCAGCGGATCCGCGCAGCGGGCGGCCAGCACCAGGATCGCCAGAACCTCCGCCGCGCCGATGTTCCCGCCGAGCGCGAGGTAGGCGCCCAGGACCAGCAGCACGGTGAACATCGCCTGCACCGTGAGCGCCAAGCCCAGGGTGCCGGGCAGCGCCGACAGCACGGTACGGCGGGACGCGCGCTGGACTTCCCGCAGCGAGTCGTCGAGCAACCGGAAGCGTTCGACGCTCCGGCCGCCGGCGCGCAGCACCGGCTGGGCCTGGAGATATTCGATGACCCGCCCGGTGGCCTCATGGTCGCGTTCGGCGCGCTCCGCGTCGGCGGCGGCCATCGAGCGCCCCGTCCAGATCTGGATCGCCGCCACGACAGGTACGGCGACCAACGCGGCCAATCCCATCTGCCAGTTGAAGGCAAGCATCACGACAACGATCGTCAGGGGAGTCACGCAGGCGGAGACGGACGGTGCCAGCAGATGCGCGATCACGCCCATCGCCTGCAGGACGCCCTGGCTGGCCATGACGGACACCTCCCCGACGCGGCCCGCGCTGTACCAGCCGATGGGCAATCGGGCCAGGTGATCGCCGAGCCGGTGATACATGCCGCGCAACAGCGTGGTCCCGACACGGAAACCGGACAGATCGCTGACATAGCGCAGCGCCGCGTAGACCGCGACCGCGGCCCCGAACGCGATCAGCCAGGGCCGCGCATCTTCGGGCCTGCTCCCGAACAGTGCCCTCAGCACGGGGACCAGTAATGCGTAGGACAGACCCTCGACCACCGCGGTCGCCGTCATCAGGGCCACGGTGCGACGCACCGGCCGGGCGTACTCGCCTCCCAGCACGCGCAGCAGCATTCGGATCATCGGGGCTCGTCTCCTTGCAGTACGCCACGGTGGGTCTCGATCTCGTCGGCGGTCGCCGATCGGTGGGATTGCCAGAACGTGGCGAACTTCCCGTCCTGTGCCAGCAGCTCGGCGGGCCTGCCGCGCTCGACGATCGCCCCGTTCTCCAGCATCACGACGGTGTCGGCGTCGGCGACCGTCTCCAGGCGATGGGCGATGACCAGGATCGTCCGATCGCCCCCCAACGTCGCCAGGGCCCGGCGCACCGCCTGTTCGGTCTGCGGGTCGGCGAAGGCGGTCGCCTCGTCGAGCACCAGAACGGGCGTGGCGGCGAGCAGCGCGCGTGCGATCGAGATCCGCTGTGCCTCGCCACCCGACAGCCCGGCCTCTTCACCGATCACCGTTCCGTATCCGCGCGGCAGCTCGAGGATCCGATCATGAATATTCGCCAGCCGGGCGGCACGGACCACGTCATCGAGGTCGGCGTGCGGTACCGCCAGCGCGATATTGTCCGCGACCGAGGCGCGCAGCAGGCGAACGTCCTGGAAGACGAAGGAGACCGTCCGGTAGAGCTCCCGGCTGCCGAGCTCGCGCAGATCGACACCGCCCAGGACGACCGAACCGTGAGTCGGGTCGAAGAACCGCGGCAACAGCTGGACCAGCGTGGACTTTCCGCTTCCCGACGGCCCGACGATCGCGGTGACCGTCCCGGGTTCGAGCACCAGGTCGATCCCTCGCAGCACCTCATGATCGGCTCCGTAACCGAATCGAACGCCCCGCAGTTCCACCCGGTGACCCTGTGGTGCGACCGGATGCGCGGGCTCCGGCAGCGACTGCACCGCGAGCACGTCCCGGATCCGGCCGACCGCGCGCCGGGCGGCCTGCGTGTCGTCGAAGCCGTGGCCGAGAGCCGCCACCGGAGCGGTCAGTCCCAGTCCGAGCAGCAGGAAGGGCAGCAGGTCGGCCGGGGCCAGGCCACCGGTCGTGATCAGAGCCGCACCGCCGATCAGCACGGCCAGCAGCACGAACGGCGGTGACAGCGCCAGCTGCATCCCGGCGGCGATCCCGGAGAGACCGCGTACGAACCGGTAGAAGACGCCGACGAAATCCTCTGTGGCCGTGAGGAATTCACGGTGGGCGCGCCCGGCCCCGCCGAACGCCTTGACCACCGAGATCCCCTGGACGAACTCGACGACGGAGCTCGCGATCCGTCCCATGGCCCCGTCGAACTCCTTCTGCTCGCGCAGCCGGGTCGGGGTCATCATCAGGGGGACCAGCGCAACTGCCAGCACCACCGGTACCAGCGTGATCAGTGTGAGCCGCCAGTCGACGGTGAACAAGTAGACCAGCGACACCAGCGGCACCACGAACGCGGAGACGAGCTCGCCGGGGGTGTGGGCGATGAACGGATGCACGGCACTCACGTCATCCCCCACCACCTTGGCCAGCTCGCCGGTCCGGCGCCGGGAGAACCAGCCGATCGGTACGCGCCCCAGCCGCGCGGCCAGTTGCCGGCGGAACGCCAGTTGCACCCGGCCGTCGACAATATGTCCGATCCCGGACGACGCGGCCGTGAACAGCAGCCGGACGGACAGGCCGGCCGCACCCGCGATCACGACAGCCCAGACATGACCCTGATCGACAGGGCTGGGCGACAGCAGAGCGCGACCCAGTTCGACGACCGCCAGCAGCGGCGCCAGACCCGCGACAGCGCCGATCACCTGCAGGAGCACAACGGCGGCGAAACTCCATCCGTAAGGCCGCAGCAGCCTCGCCATGCTCTGTCCCGGCGCGGGACCGGCATCCGATGACGGTGTGGACTGTTCCCTCGCCCCGGCAAGGTCAGTGGTGGTCATTGCTCTCCCGTCTTCGTTGATCTCGTCGTGGCCAGGCCGGCGGTCGAGCCGACGGTCGGGTTCCCCGGGTCGGCCCGCCGACGGTGTCGATCGACCCACGGTCATCTCGTCCATGGCGGCGATGATGTGGAACACGCGGGCCGGCAGGCCGGGGCCGTCACCCGGCGAGGGTCCCTCGGAGGAACTCGAGGATCTCCGTCCGCGCGGCCTTGGCCTGCGGCGCCACGCCCGGCATGCTGAGGAAGGCGTGGCCCGCTCCGGGGTATTCGGTGAGCCGCGCGGGCGTCCCGGCCGCCCGCAGCCGTTCGGCGTAGCGGCGGCCGTGATCGGCCACCGGGTCAGCGGTCGGCACCACCACGAGCGCTGGGGCCAGCCCGCTCAGGTCGTCGGCGTACAGCGGCGACAGCGCGCGAGGATCGGTTCCCGGCGGAACGGCGAACCGGTGGAACAGCCGCAGCTGCGGCAGGGTGAGGGTCGGGCTGTGGGCGTGCCGGGTGATCGAGGCGTGGTCGAGCATCGTCTCGGTCACGTCGACAGCGGGGTTGACCAGCACCTGGGCCCGCAGGCGCAGGCCGGCCTCGCGGGCCCGGATCGCGGCCAGGGCGCTGATCAACGCGCCGCAGCTCTCGCCGAAGACGGCGGTCCGCGCCGGGTCGATGCCCCACCGCGCGGCGTGCCGCACCACGTGCCGGAGCGCGTCCCAGCCGTCGTCGACGGCCGCCGACAGCGGAGTCTCCGGGGCGATGAGGCGGTGCTCGACCGAGACGACGACCGCGGGCAGCCGGGCGGCGAGGTGGCTGTTCACCCAGTCGCACTGCACCGCCGTACCCACGAAGCCGCCTCCGTGCACGTGGAGCACGAGCGGCAGCTCGGCCCGGCCCGCGCCCCCGCCGCCGCGCCCGGACGAGGGCCGGTACACCCGGACCGGGAGCCCGCGGCCGGGCAGCGACACCTGTTGCCACTGGATCGCGGCGCCGCGGTCCGGAAATCCGGTGATCACCCGCGCCAGGCGGGATGCCCGCTTGCGGTTCTCCGCCTCACGGAAGGCGGCCAGTTCCTCGACCGTCATCGCCGACCAGTCCGGCTCCCTTCCCAGGGCGCGCAGCAACCGGATGCCCAGCGGTGGCCGCTCAGTATCGGTGACCTCGCTCATGTGTCCTCCTCGGCCCAGTAGTTTCGCTACCGCAAGTATCGATACCAACGGTAGCGCAAAACGGTATCGTGTGGGCATGACCCGAGTGACCACATCCGCCAGACCGCCCGGTCGCCCGCGCTCCGGCGTCAACGCCGTGGTCTTCGCCGCGACGCTGAGCACGGTCCACGAGCTCGGCTACGCGCGCGCCACCGTCGAGCGCATCGCCGCCGCGGCCGGAATCGCCAAGACGACGATCTACCGTCGCTGGCCGTCGAAGGGCGCGCTGATCGTGGACTGCCTCCTCGACGCGTTCGGCCCGGCGCCGCTGGAGGGTGCTACTCGAGCCGAGCTCATGTCCTCGGCCATCCACTGGATCGCGGCGAAGATCGGCGAGCCCGGGGTGGGCGACGCCTTCGCGGGCGTGTTCAGTGACGCCGTCAGCGACCCGGCCCTGCGCGAGATCCTGTCCGCGCGGTTGCAGGACCCCTACCGGCTCGCGCTCCAGGAGGCGCTCGGCGAGCCGGAGAAGCGGGTCCTGTTCTTCGTCGACGTCGTCGTCGGAACCCTGCTCCACCGGATGGGCATGACCGGCGAGCCGATGGTCGACGCTGATGTCACCGCACTGGTCGAGATGGTTCTGCTGCACTTCGCCGACGGTGCCGGTCCGACCTAGAGCTGGTTCCGCCGCGCCTTGATCGCTGCCGGTCGGGGCGCAGGGGATGGCCTGTGGCGCGACACGGCGTAAGGCGCGGACACGCATCAGCAAGTCCAGAAACATCATCACCATGGCATTTGCGGCTGAAGGAAGCGTAATTCCTTGCAGATGAGTGTGGGGGGCGGTGGTCGGGGGTATGGGCGGATCAGGCGGATCAGACGAGGAGAGCCTGTGGAGTCCACGTCGACCGATCGTGCTGTCGACGGCCGGGTGCCCCTGTCGGGGGCGCTGCGCGAGCCGGCCTGGTTGAGCGTGGCCGCGCTGCGGTCGATGCCGCAGCGGGAGCTGACGGTGAGCTTCGAGTGCCGCACCTCCGGGCTGCGGCGTCACTACTTCAGCGGGCCGCTGCTGCTGGAGGTGCTGCGGGCGGCGGGGCCGCTGTTCGATGCGGACGAGCGCAAGGACCGGCTGCGCTTCCTGGTCTCGGTGCTGGGCCACGACGGGCATCGTGCGGTGCTGTCGTGGGGGGAGATCGACCCGGAGTTCGGTAACACCGCGGCGCTGCTGGCCGTCAGCATGGACTGCCGTGACCTCGACGAGGAGGGCCCGCATCTGGTGGTGCCGGGTGACCGGTGCGGTGGCCGGCACATCAGCCGGATCGCGGAGATCAAGGTCTGCGCCGATGACCGGCTATGGCGTTGAGGGGCCGCACGCGCGGCCGGTCGCGGCGTCGGCCCGGGGTGAGGCGACGTACGGCTCGGCGTGGCCGTGATGGCAGCCGCGTCCGCGGGTGACGCGGTAGCCGGCGTTCCGTGCCGGCCCGTCCGGGTCGGGGCCGGAGGCCGGGCGCGGGGCGGCCGCGGACGGGCCGGCAGCGAGCACCACCTGACCACCGACGCCGGCGGCATTCCGCTCGCCGTCATCCTGACCGGCGCCAGCCGCTGGGGGGTCCGCGCCGACATCCACGAGGCCTTCCTCGGACTGGCCTGCGCCCTGATCTGCCGGCGACGCCTCACCTCATTGCGTCAGCAGCTCTTGATCGCCTAACGGCATGTCAAAAATGCCCAATAATGTCCGCTTAAGGGTGAATTGTGGTGGATGCGGGCAATGGGTGCCAGCATGGGAGCGATGCAGGTCTTCGCTGCGGTAGCAACTGCAGCGGCTGTTGTGGTCAGTCCAGTGCCGGGCTCCGGCGCCAGCCCTGGGCCCGAGCCGAAGGTCGTCGCCGCGGGCTTGAAGGATCCGTATGAGCTGATCATGGGTCCCGACGGTTACCTGTGGTTCACGGAAAAGAGCGGGCTGAAGGTTAAACGGGTCAAGCCGGACACTGGCACGGTGAGTACCGTGCTGGATCTGTCCGGCCAGGCGATCCACAGCCCGATGGGTAAAGACGGGGTGTTGGGCCTGGCCTTGCATCCTGACTTCGGCAAGGGAAAGGGCACTGACTACGTGTACCTGTCCTACACCTACAAGGGCCGGGACGGGAACAAGACCAAGATCGCCCGTTACACCTGGGCCGACGGCAAGCTGGCCGACGCCCATGACATCCTCACCGAGCTGTCCTCCAGCAACGATCACCAGTCTGCTCGCCTGCGTTATGGGCCGGACGGCATGCTGTACTACACGATCGGCGACCAGGGCAACAACTACGACAAGCGTTACTGCTACCCCAATCACGCGCAGACACTGCCCACCGGCGATCAGGTCGCCAAGCGGGACTGGGCGGCCTACCAGGGCAAGGTGCTGCGGATCGCGCCCGACGGCTCGGTCCCGGGCGACAATCCCGTGATCAACGGGGTCCGTAGCCACGTCTACGCTTACGGCTTCCGCAACCCCGACGGGATGGCCTTCAAGGACGGCCGGCTGTTCGTCGCCGATCAGGGGCCGAGCACCGACGACGAACTCAACAAGGTAGAGGCCGGCAAGAACTACGGCTGGCCCAACATCGCCGGATACAAAGACGACCAGGCCTATGTCTACGGTGCCTGGGCCCAGGCGCCTGACTGCGCCAGTCTCCCCTACGACCCCAACAAGATCCCTGCGCAAGTGCCGCAGACCAAGGAGAGCGCCTTCACCAAAGCTTTTCAGAAGCCGCTGTTGACCTATGGCACGACCGTCAAGACCGGCTACAACTTCGGCCTCACGCCGACGTGCACCGACCCGAACTCCGCCTATATGTGCTGGCCTACCTTGGCACCGTCAAGCTTGGAAGTCGCAGGCGACGACTTGGTGATCACCATGCTCAAGGAAGGCGTCGTCTACCGGGCATCCAGCGACGGGCAGATCAAGGACAAGCTGTACCGGACCGTCAACCGCTACCGTGACACGGCCTTGAGTCCTGACGGCAAGACCCTGTACATCGCCGTTGACTCCGCCGGGATCACGAGGGACCTGCACGGAGCGCCTACCACCGACCTGGCCGATACCGGCGCGATCTTGGCGGTGCCGTACGTCGGTTGATCCTTGACCGACGTCGGGCTGTGACCGCAGAAGCGTCCGCCGAAACAAGGAAGAGATCATGAACGAGCAGAACAAGCCCGCGCAGGCTCGCCGGCAACCGCCGCGCCACCATGCGAAGAAGCCACGCAGTCCTGGCGAGCAGACCACCTGGCACAAGCCTTCCTACCGCATCATCGAGGCGTCCATGGAGATGTCGGCCTACTTCCTGGCCAACAGGTAAGTCTGCTGAGGACTCACATGCGCGTGCAGGTTCTCGGTAGCGTAGCCGGTGGCGGCCTCCCACAGTGGAACTGCGGATGTCCGGGGTGTTCCGGGGCACGTGCGAACGCCTCGCGGCGCAGGCTGCAGGCCTCGCTTGCGCTGGAGGTCGAGCCCGGGCGAGTGTACGTGGTCAACGCCACGCCGGACATCGGCCGGCAGATCGAGGCGTGCCCGTGGCTGCGCCCGCGGGGCCGCAGCTCCCCGCTGGCCGGGGTGATCCTCACCGACGCGGAGCTGGACCACACCCTCGGTCTGGCGCAGCTACGGGAGGCCGAAGAGCTGGACGTGATCGCCACCGAGCGGGTGCGGCAGGCGGTCGGCTCCGCCCTGACGATGCTGCACCCCTACCTGCGGTTGCGCTGGCGCGACTTCGGCGAGGTCGTGGCGGGCATCGAGGTGAGAGCGGTGCCGATCTCCGGCAAGCGCCCCCGCTACGCCGGTGGCTCCCCGGACGGGACATGGGTGATCGGGCTGCGTGTCGGCGGCCTGGTGTACGCGCCCGCGATGAGCGCATGGCCTGCGGAGTTCGGCGCGGGAGCTGAGGTGGTCTTCGCCGACGGCACCTTCTACGACGATGACGAACCGCGCCGGAGCGGGATATCGGCCAGATCCGCCACCCAGATGGGTCACCTGCCGATCGAGGCCACCCGCGCGCGGCTGGCCGCGTTGGACGCCCGCTGCTTCTACACCCACCTGAACAACACCAATCCTCTCCTCGATCCCGATTCGCCGCTGCACGCGAGCTTGGGCGTCGAGGTGGCTGCCGAAGGAATGGTGATTGAGCTGTGAAGGACTTCGAGGCCGAGTTGCGGGCCGTGGCCAAGCGCCGCTACCACGATCAGCACCCCTTCAACCAGCGCATGCACGCGGGGCTGCTGTCCAAGCAGGAGCTGCGCGGATGGATACTCAACCGTTTCCACTACCAGCGGCATCTGCCGATCAAGGATGCGCTCATCCTGGCCAAGCTGGATCATCTCGGCCTGCGCCGCCTGTGGATCCGCCGCATCATCGACCAGGACGGCACCGTCGGTGAGGAGGGCGGTCTTGAGCGCTGGCTCCGCCTGGGCGAGGCCGCCGGGTGCACCAGGGAGGAGATGTGGTCCGGCCAGGCAGTAGTGCCGGGGGTCCGGCTGGCCGTGGACGGATATGTGAACCTCTGCCGGCACGGCAGCGCACTGGAGGCCGTAGCAGCTTCCCTCACAGAGCTTCTCGCACCGGATCTGATGAAGACCCGGATCGCCGCGTTCGAAGAACACTACCCATGGATCGATCCCGATGGGTTGCGGTACTTCCGGGTCCGCGTCGACCAAGGGCGCAAAGACAGCGAACAGGCGCTGCCGCTGGTGTTGTCCTGGGCTCGCAGCCCCGCTGACCAGCAGGCGGCGATCAGGGCGCTGGAATACAAGTGTGAGGTGCTGTGGACACTTCTGAACGCGATCGAGCGGGCCTACTCATGACCTGGCGTCCGTCGTTGAGCCCGGGTGCCCTGCTGCGGCACTGCCCGGTACGGCAGGCGGACCTGCTGATCGTGCCCGAACGGATCGTGGTGCTCAATGCCGAGGCGGCCGCCATCGTAGGGCTGTGCGACGGACGCAACACCGTCGAGGAGATCGCCGCGCGGTTCCCCTCCGAGGTCTTCGCGGACGTCGCAGAGTTCCTGCAGGACGTGCGCGCCCAGGGGTGGATACGGTGAGCGGGCCGTGGGCCATGTTGGCCGAGTTGACCCATGGATGTCCGCTGCGCTGTCCGTACTGCTCCAACCCCACATCCCTGGTGACGAAGTCGGCGGAGCTGGACACCGCCACCTGGGTCCGGGTGTTCGACGAGGCCGCCGCCCTGGGCGTGATCCATGCCCACCTGTCCGGTGGGGAGCCGCTGCTACGCGGCGATCTGGCCGAGATCGCCGCAGCAGCAGCCTCGGCCGGCATCTACACCCAGCTCGTCACCAGTGGCGTCGGCCTCACCCGGGTGCGGCTGGCCGAACTCCTGCGGGCCGGGGTGCGCAGCGTCCAGCTGTCCACGCAGGCCGCCGACGCGGCCGCCTCAGACCGGATCGCCGGCCGCCCGTCCTTCGCCGACAAGCAGCGGGCGGCGGCGCTGATCGTGGAGGCCGGATTGCCGCTGGGTCTCAACGTCGTGCTGCACCGCCACAATTTGGATGCCATCGACCAGATCGTGGAGCTGGGCATCACCTGGGGGGTGCAGCGCATAGAGTTGGCCAACGTCCAGTTCTACGGCTGGGGCCTGGTCAACCGGTGCGCCCTCATGCCCACGCGGGCCCAGCTCACCGCGGCCCGGGAGAAGGTGGAGCAATGGCGCCGCCGCAGCGATGTCGAGCTGATCTGGGTGGTACCCGACTACTTCGACGGAATCGCCAAACCCTGCATGGGCGGCTGGGGTGCGATCTCCCTGACCGTCGCACCCGACGGGCGCGCGCTACCGTGCCCGGCAGCCTACTCCCTCCCCCTCGAGCTGCCCAACGTGCGCGAGCACAGCCTGGAGTGGATCTGGAGGGAATCGGAGGCGTTCAACGCCTACCGCGGCACCTCCTGGATGTCCGAACCGTGCTCCAGCTGCCCCCTCAGGCATCAGGACTTCGGGGGCTGCCGCTGCCAGGCATACGCCCTGACCGGCGACGCCGGCCGCACTGACCCCGCCTGCTCCCTGTCGCCCGACCACCACATCGTCACCGATCTCACCGCAGACCGAGAGGACGGGTTCGTCTACCGCTCCTTCTCCCGCCACGCCCGCTAGGACGACTACGCGGAAGGCTTGCCGTCGGATGCCTGCGCCCAGTCGACGTCCTTCGCGGCGGGGGCTGGATGCATGCTGGTGATGGCGTCGGTGTCGCGGACGCGCAGGGCGATGAGGAAGCCGAGCAGCGCGAGTCCGGTGGTGACGAGGAAGATGTCGTGGTAGGCGGCGAAGAGCGCTTCCTGCCTGCCGGCGAGATCGGCGGCGCGGGAGCCGAGGTCGCCGAGCCTGGATTCGGTCCGCGCGGTGAGCAAGGTGGCGGCCACGGCGACGCCGGCGGCGCTGGCGACCTGACGTGTGGTGGAGAACACCGACGACGCTCGCGCGATCGCCTTGGGGGGGATCGTGGCGAAGGTGGCGGCCTGCAGGGAGATGACAGTGAGCGCCATGCCCGCGCCCATGGCGAACAGTGGCAGCCGGACCGCCCACAGAGTCGTGCCGGGGCCGACCATGATCAGCAACGCCTGAGCGACCGCGATGACGGCGAATCCGGTCGCGAGCAGGCGGCGGGGGCCGAACTGCGGGTACAGACGGCCCGCCAGCGGGAGGAACGCCATCATGCCCAGCGCCTGGAACATCGTGACCAGGCCGGAGCCTGTTGCGTCGACGCCCATCTGGTATTGCAGAAGCAGCGGCACCAGGAACAACGCGCCCATCAACGCCCCCGACGCCGGGAGCATCAGCAGGTTGCCGGTCCGGAACAGCCGGTCCTTCAGCAGGCGCAGATCGATCATCGGCTCGGCACGGGCCAGCTCGATCGCGGTGAACGCGGCCGCCAGCGCGAGGCCGGCCCCCAGCGGCACCAGCACGGCGGCACTGCCCCACCCCTCTCGGGCGCCATGGTCGAGCCCGAGGAGCAGCAGCGCGAGCGCGGCGCCGCCGGACAGGAACCCGGCGACATCGAAGCGGCCAGGGTGGTCCGCGCGTTCCTCGCGAAGGGCCACCATCGCGAAGAGGAGACCGAGCACGCCGATCGGCAGCTTGAGGAAGAAGATCCACCGCCAGCTGATGTTGTCGACCATCCACCCGCCGAGCACCGGGCCGAAGGCCGGGGCGACAGTGGTCGGTATGGACAGCACCGCCGACGCCTTGGCCCGCTCGGCCGGTGGGAAGGCGCGGAACAGCATCGCGGTGCCGACCGGGGTGAGCAGCCCGCCGCCGACGCCTTGGACGACTCTGGCCACGATCAGCTCACCGAGGGAGCCGGTGAAACCACCCCAGGCCGAGGCGGCGGTGAAGACCGCGAGCGCGAACAGGAAGGTGCGCTTGGTGCCGAACCGGTCGGCAACCCACCCGGAGGCGGGGATGAACACCGCCATGCTGACCAGATAGCCGGTGACCAGCCACTGCAGCGTCTCGGTCCCGGCGCCGAAGTGCCGGCCGAGCGCGGGCAGCGAGGTGTTCAGCACCGTCATGTCGAGGATCTCCATGAACAGCCCGAACACGAACGCGGTGGCGACCAGCCACTTGTAGGGCACCCGTCTCAACACGGTGCGGCTCCTGTCCGTCCGCCGATCGAGGCTCTGCTGTCAGCCGACCGGGTCAGGTCTTCGAACGACGCGTACTTCTGATGTGGGACTGTCCGGGGACCGTGCGGATCCCGCATCGGCGGGAAATCCATCCGACGGGACATGAAGTCCTCACTGGGGGACATGGGTGATCAGAAGGCGCATCTCGTCGAATCGTCCTTCCTCGTGCAGCCGCATGAGTTCGGGACGTACGGTGTCGAACCTGCCGGATGCGTTGATGTCATCGTCCAGCCCTGACGTACGCAGCGTCTCGCTGGAGACGGTGTAGATGCTCCTGTCGGCGGGCAGCAGCCGGTTGACGACGGCACGGGCCTCGGCCACGGTGTCGACGACCTCGACGGCATGGCCCTTCTCCCGGAGAGCCGCCGCGGTCCGCTGAAGCTGCACCTCGGTCGCGGGCCGCTCGAACCGGATGTCGATTTCGAGGCCGGTTTCGGTCATGGTCGGTGGGGTCATCACAGTCCTTGATCGGTGTTTCGTTCTGTATGGCGGATGGGACGAGTCGGGCACGGTGGCGTCGGCCCTGCCGATGGCCTCCTCAGAGGGCGGCCAGCCCGAGGGCGGCCGTGACCGCGCTGAGCACCAGCAGAACCAGCGATCCAGTGGTGTTCTTGGCGGTGTCGCGGGCCTTGACGTGGGTGACGACGGCGCCTGCCATGAGGAGCGCCAGACCGATCGCCGCCGCGACGCCGAGGACCCCGATCCACAGTCCGACGATCAGGCCGCCGGCTCCGAGGGCCTCCAGGGCGCCGATGACGCGCATGAGCCCAGCCGACACCCCGAGCCTGTGGAGCTGAGCCGCCATGGCGTCCTTGCCGGAGAGCTTCGGAAATGCTGCTCCGGCGAAGGCGAGGGCCAGCAGGACGGACAGGGCGGCGGTGACGATGAACATGGACGGGATCTCCTTGCAATATGCTTCAGTCAGTGAACTATGTTCTAGCAGAAATTATTTCCGGGCGCAGACAGGGGCCCGCATCGGGGGGCTGAGGTGGTCAGCGCGGCGCGAGGAGATCGTCTGGGCGTGAGAGCGGACCGCGAGCCCAGAGTCGTTGTTCGCGCTGGTGCCGGCGGTGAAGTGCGTTCAGAAGACGGGCACGGTTCTGCTCGCTGGAGCTGTCGGCCTTCTTCACGTTGGATGATGACCACCACCATCCATGCCGAGATCAACATGGATGCGGGGCCGTGACGACCTGGCTGAAATGCTGTGCGGCCGGGTGGTCTCCGACGCAAAGCAGCCAAGGCCGAGCTGGAGGAGATCAAGCTGCGTCGGGGCTCGGAGAGGACGCGGCACGGTGGAGTTTCGCTGTCCGGTTGCACATCCGGCCGCCGTGGCTGCGAGTGGGCAAGGGCCGAGGCCGGCGGCACGCGAGTTCCGTGCCATGACCGGGGATGGCCACAGCCACTTCGGCGCCCTAGGTTGGCCTTGTTCGCTTATCGGCGACTACGTGGCCGTGCCGGCACATGGATGCTCCGCCGTTGACGGAAGCGGGGCACGAGAGCCGTCGCCGGCCGCAGCCGAAAGTCAGCGCTGGGTGCGGGGGCCGGCTGCTGACTGGGCCGTACGGAGCATCGAGAGCAGGTTGGCCCGCTGGTCGGCGTCGAGCACCGAGATGATCGGTGCCCCCTCGAACAGGCGGTTCAGGAGTCGGCCCCTGAGTTCCTGCCCAGACGTCGTGAGGGTGAGTCGTTTGGCCCTGCGGTCGTCGGGGTCCGGCTCCCTGCGTAGGAAGCCGCACTGTTCAAGGGAGTCGGCGATCGCGGTCACGTGTGAGGGCTCGCAATGCAGGTGACCGGCCAGCATCCCCATGCGCTGGGGCTCCTGCAGCTGAATCAGCGTGTGAGCCTGAGGCACGGTGAGCCCGACAACAGCGACGACCTGCTCAAAGTGCGCGCGCAGAGCCGCATCCGCGGCGAACAGCCGCTCCACGATCTCCTGACCCTCTGGGTCCGGCCACTCGATTCGCATCTCCGCCACGACTCCCCCCGCACCCCGCATCGCTTCAATTAATGAACTATCCCATGACCGCTGCTGTCGGGCCGTCGGCACAGGGGCCGCATGGGGACTGGTGCCCGTACATGGCCGTTGGCCCGACGACAGCGATCTGATCAACGCGCCGCGGCAGCCGGAATATGCCGGAAAGGCGAGGACGCAGGGGCTTGATCGACGGCGGGCCCGGCCAGGGCGTGCAGCCCCGGCCGGCCGGAAGGCGGGGCCTCGTGGCCGGGTGACCGGCCGACCACGGCGGCGGAGCGGTCGTTCCCCGCCGGCAGGCCGTCACAGGTCGACGGCGAAGTCCGGGTTCATCGTCTCCTTGTAGTGGTCAGCGAAGATCTTCGCGGTGAGTTCGCCGCGGGTCGACACCTTGACCTTCTCGAATATCTGCTTGAGATAGCCGCGGATGGTGTGGGTGGACAGGGAGAGCCTCGCTGCGATCTCGGCAGTGGTCAGGCCCGCCGCGATCAGGCGGATGACCTGCTGTTCCCGTCGCCCTAGCTGATACGCCCTGACGATCAGGGGTGCCATCTCCGCGGCCTTGGCCGACTCGATCACCAGAGCCGTCCGGCCGACCTCGCTGCCGACCTCGCGCAGCGCGAAGCCGTGGATCACCACCCACCGGCCACCGACCTGCAGCCGGGCCCGGGCGATACCCGTGTCACGCCCGGCGGCGACGGCACGGGCCTTGTTCACCACCGAGCGCAGTTCGGCGGGTATGGGGGTGGCGCCGGGATCGTCGTGGCTCAACCGGGTGAACGGCAGCCGTCGCAGCCATGCCTCCGCGGGCTCGTTGAGCGATTCGAGGGCTCCGGTCCGGTCGAACATGAGCAGCCCGAGGCCGTCGGGCACCCCGATCACCGGGTCCTGTCGCAGCAGCGCCGAGCGCCGGAAGGTCTCGCCGATCGGAGCGGAGAGGCCGGCGATCAGGTGTTCCTCTCCGAGGGTGAACGGCTGCGCGTCGGCGGCTCGCCACAGGCACATGTAGCCCCACACGTCGTGGCCGGCCCGGAACACGCACCGCAGCTCGTCACCGAGCCCCTGTAAGAGGTTCACGTTGTGGTAGCGGGAGCTCCGCGCCGGATGCCCGCCCGTGACGCGATACAGGGACGCGGTCGGAGTCGGCATACCGGCCAGCGTGTGAAAGTGATTGACGTCCTCGACGAAGAACTCGTTCTCCCAGTACCGGTCGCAGTATTCACCCGAGCCCAGGTTCTCCAGCCGCGAGGGCGAGGTGGCGAGCATCGTCACCGGATCGGCCCCCGTCCAGAACGAGGCGTCGAAAGGGACGATCTCCCGCAGCAGGTGCGAGAGTCTGGCCAGGAACTCACTGTCGGCGACGCCTGTCCGAGTCAACCGCTGGATCCGCTCGAACGTGTGCCGGGCCGCCGCGCCGCGTAAGGCTGACTCCATCGCTCGAGCATGAACGTTCGGATATGTCCGCACAACCCCTCAAATGGGGGTATTTCTGGGCCTCGTATCACACAGTTGCGGGGTCCCGCGACCAGCGGGCCGCAACGCAGTCTGGGAGGCGACAACGGGGCCGGCCGGGACAGGTCCTCCGGGTTGAAGACCACAGCGGATCCGACCGCGGAACGGGGACGTGGGCGCGGTCCCGGCCTGGAAGACGATCGCCGGCCTGGAAGGACGACGGCCCTCCCCGGCCGGTGTTCCCCGGCGGCCGCCTCGCCCCGCGCCGCCGGTGCCGCACGCCGGATCCATCACCGGAAACCATCCGACGACCTGACGGAGACACCATGTCGAGACGGAAAGCCCTGCTCCTCGGCCCGCTGTCCGCACTCTTCCTGCTGCTGACCGTGGCGGTGCCGCAGTCGGCGCAGGCGTACACCCAGCAGACCCACGTCACGGTGGAGCAGGGGGCCACCTTCTGCGTCAAGGCCGATGCGGGCATCGACCACCGCGTACCCGGTCAGCTGTCGGGGAACATCGCGTCGGCCACGGCTTACGCGCTCGCGGCGGACTGCGTCACCGGGCGGGTCATGCAGGCCAGGGTCCGGCTGGAGGTGCAGAAGTGGAACGAGTCCCGAAGCGTGTGGGAGGTGTGCGCGACCGCGGACTGGGTCTACGGCACGACGGGCGTGAACGAATTCGGCCTCACCGGACCCTCGGTGTACAAGGAATACACCCCGTGCGGTCCCGGCTGGCACCAGACGAAGGCGCAGGCGCAGACCTACCGCTATGTCGACGCCGCCGGCCGCTATCTCTGGTTCGGCGGCACCCTCTACTCGGGTTACGAGTGGGTGGAGTGACCCGGACCACGGTGAGGGGCAGAGCAGCCCTCCGTCATCACGACTGACCGATCTCGCCCGTCCGGCCGGAGCCCAAGATCTAATCAGGTGCGGACCTCACGGCCGTCTGCCATCCTCACCCCATGTCGACGTTCGAGGATCTTCTGGCCGAGGGCTCAGCCGTCCCGACCGAGGGCTGGGACTTCTCCTGGTTCGCCGGGCGCGCGAGCGAGCAGCGCCCGTCCTGGGGCTACGCGAAACTGCTGGCCGAACGGATGGCGGAGGCCGAGGCCGCGCTCGACATCCAGACCGGCGGAGGTGAAGTGCTGGCCTCGATCCCGGTCGCCCCACCGTTCCTGGCGGCGACGGAGTCCTGGCCGCCGAACCTGGAGATCGCCCGCCGCAACCTCGCCAGGTTCAACGCCACCGTCGTCGAAGTCGGTGACACCGACGACCTGCCCTTCCCCGCCGACCGCTTCGACCTGGTGGTCGGCCGGCACCCGGTGGCGACCCGCTGGGACGAGATCCATCGGGTCCTGCGCCCGGGCGGCGCCTACCTCTCCCAGGACGTAGGCGCCGGTTCGGTCCGCGAACTGACCGATTTCATGATGGGACCGCAGCCGGTCCACCCGTCCCGGAGCCCGATGAGGGCCGTGGCCGAGGCGGAGGCGGCCGGCCTGGAAGTGGTCGACCTGCGCCAGGAAGCGCTCCGGATGGAGTTCCACGACATCGCGGCGGTCGTCCACTTCCTCCGCAAGGTGATCTGGATCGTCCCGGGCTTCACCGTGGACGCCTACCGGGACCGGCTGGCCGAACTCCATGACTTCATGGAGCGCCACGGACCCTTCGTGGCCTATTCGCAGCGCTTCCTCATCGAGGCCCGAAAGCCGGGCTGACGGCATCCCGGACTTCACGGCGCCGGTGAGATCGACGCACCGGCCGACAGCAGTCTCTCCGCCAGCGCGCGGCAGCGCCCCCCGAGCTCCGGAGGGTCGAGCACCTCGAAGTCGTGCCCCAGCAGGAGCACGTGCATGAGCACGGAGTCGAGGCTGCCGGCGCCGCTGAGCACCTCGCACAGCGCGCTCCCTCGCCGTCGTACGACGGCCGCCGACGCCGGGATCTGCGCGCGCACCGTGTCGGCCGACGCGTGCACGAGGAAGCGCGCCTGGTGCGGGTAGACCCGGCTCGCCACACTCTCCTGCACGTACGTCGCCGCGTCGGGCGCCGCGCGCGGGCGGAAGCGCCAGGTCCGCGCAGTCGCATCGGTCATCCGGTCGACGCGGAAGCTGCGCCAGCCGTCGCGATCGAGGTCATAGGCGAGGAGGTACCAGCGCCGGTCGGAGGCGACCAGGCGGTAGGGCTCGACCCGCCGCCGTCGCACCTCGTTCCCGGACGGGTAGTCGAAGCCGGCCTCGACCTCGTCGCGGCAGGCTCTGGCCAGTGTCATGAGCACCTCGGGGTCGACCGGCGTGCGGCCGCCGCCGCCGAAGGATTCCACCGAGCCGGAGAGCGCGCGCACCTCGTGCCGCAGCCGGGTGGGCAGCACCCGGTCGAGCTTGGCCAGCGCCCGCAGCGCGGCGTCGCCGGCGCCGGCGACCGCGCCACCCGCGCCGGCGAGCAGCGAGACCGCGGTGGCGATCGCCTCCTCGTCGTCGAGCAGCAGCGGCGGCAGGTCCTTCCCCGGGCCGAGTCGGTAGCCGCCGCCGACGCCCTGGCCGGCGTGCACCGGATAGCCGAGCGCGCGCAGCCGTTCGACATCACGCCGTACCGTGCGCGCCGTGACCCCGAGCCGGTCGGCCAGTTCGGGGCCGGTCCAGACCTGACGCTGCTGCAGCAGCCCGAGCAGGGTGAGCACCCGCTCCGTCGTACCCCGCTCGTCACCGCTCGCCCCGGCCATGTCGCTCACTCTGCCAGATAGCGGACCGATCCTGTCCGCCAGGAGCGTCAGGGTGGCTCCATGGACGCAGACGAACTCGACTGGAACCGGACGCTGCGCGAGCAGTGGGAGTTCCACTGGAACCACCAGCTCCGAGCCCGGCTCGACGGCCTCACCGACGACGAGTATTTCTGGTCGCCGGTGCCGGACGCCTGGAGCGTGCGGCCCCGAGGCAGCTCGACGGCGCCCGTGCAGGCCGGTGCCGGGGACTTCACAATAGACTTCGCCTTCCCCCAGCCGGTCCCGGCGGCCTTCACCACGATCGCCTGGCGACTCGGTCACGTCATCGTCGGCGTGCTCGCCGCGCGCAACGCGGCGCACTTCGGCGCGCCGGCGGCGTCGTACGAGACCTGGGAGTACGCCGCCGACGCGGCCACCGCGCTCGACCAGCTCGAGGCCCAGCTCGACGTCTGGCTGGCCGGGGTGCGCGGCCTCGGCGAGGCCGGGCTCCGGGCCCCGATCGGCGCCAAGGAGCCCTTCCCCGAGGCGCCCATGGCCGATCTGGTGCTGCACATCCACCGCGAGCTGATCCACCACCTGTCCGAGGTCTGCCTGCTGCGCGACCTCTACCCGCACACGGAACCCGCTACGGACGGAGCAACCCGATGAGCCGCCACGTCCAGGTCACCTTCGACGCCCACGACCCGCGGGCGCTGTCGTCCTTCTGGCGTGAAGTACTGGGCTACGTCCATCCCGGCCCGCCCGGGGTCGACCTGCCCGACGGCGCCGACCCGCTGGCCGCGTGGGACGACTTCCTCGCGCGGGTCGGCGTACCGGAGGGGCAGCGCAACACGAGGTCGGCCATCGAGGACCCGGACGGGCACGGCCCACGGCTGTTCTTCCAGCAGGTCCCGGAGGACAAGGTCGCCAAGAACCGCGTCCACCTCGATGTCCGCGCGGCTCCCGGACTGCGGGGAGAGGAGCGGATGGCGGCGCTGGAGGTCGAGTGCGACCGGCTCGTCGCGCTGGGAGCGACGCGGGTACGTCGCCACGAGCCCGCTCCTCCGATGAGCGCCGGCTTCATAGTGATGACCGACCCCGAGGGCAACGAGTTCTGCCTGGACTGACGCGGCTCGGCCGCGGTCGCGGAGGCCGCGGCCGGTCATGCGGCCGAGGTGACGGGCTGCGGACAGCCGCCTGACCGGTGCAGCCTCTGTGCCGGGTCACGCCACGGCGCCTGCCCGGTGCGGTGCGGTGCGGTGGGCCGGGCAGGGCCGGGGGATCAGGTGAGCTGCTTGTAGTAGAAGCTGCAGTCTTCGAGGGAGCCGTCCGGGGCGGCCGCGTAGTCGGGGACGATGCCGTACCTCGTCCAGCCGGCGGCGCGGTAGAGGTGGTCGGCGGCGCTGCCGGTCGCGGTGTCCAGGAGCAGGAGGGTGACTCCGGCCCGTGCGGCGGCCTGCTCGGCGGTGGCGAGGAGCGCGCGGGCCAGTCCCCGGCCGCGGGCGTCGCGGTGGACCATGAGCTTGACGATCTCGGCGCGGTGCCGGCCGTTGGGCTTGCGTTCCAGGGCGAGACCGACGGTGCCGGTGATGCCGTCGGGCCCGTGGGCGGCCCAGACATGGAGGCTGCCGTCGGACACGGCGGGCTGCCGGGTGCGCCACCAGGCCGCCGCCGCGTCCTGGTCGAAGGGGGACAGGAAGCCGAGGGAGGAGCCGCCGGCGACGACGTCGACGAGGAGGTCGGCCAGGCCCTTCACGCTGCTGCGGAAGTCATCTGCGGACAGGCGGGTGATGGGGTGCGACATGGGGTTCCTCTGTCACGTGCGGGAGGGGACGGCCGGGAGCGTGCGGGGTGGGGGCGGCCCGGCCGCGGATCCGAGGCGGCTGGTGCTCAAGGAGCGGGGCCGGTCCGGGACCGGTGCCGCACCGCGGCCGCGCCGGACTGTGCCTGGCGCCGCATCGCGGCCGCGCCTGTCACCGCATCGCGGCCGCGCCGGGCCGTGCCTGGCGCCGTCCGTGCCGCTCACGGTAGGACGATCATCAGGGCGTAGCGGACCGGATCGGGGCCCGGGCAGTGGAACCGCGACCGGTCCCACAACCGGAAACGCAGGCAGTCGCCTGCCCAGACCTCGTGCACGCCGCCGCCGGTGGTGACCTCCAGCACGCCCTCCAGCACCCAGATGTGCTGCTCCAGCCCCGGCACGGGCGGCCCGTCGTAGGAGATGTCGGCGCCCGGCCGCAGCACGCCCTCGACGAGCTCGCCACGTAGTCCAGGATGGGGCGGGGACACCGACCGCCGGGTGAATCCCGAGGTCTCATCCCGCCACACCACCTGCCGGTCGGCCCGCACCAGCTGCGGCGGTTCCGACTCCACCTCGGCCAGCAACTGCGACATCGTCCGTCCGTGGACCGCGCACAGCCTGCCCAGCAACGCCGCCGTCGGGCTGATCTCCGCCCGCTCCAGCCGCGACAACGTCGAGCGGCTCACGTCCGCGCGCTGCGCCAGCTCCTCCAGCGACCAACCGCGCTCCACCCGCAGTTGCGCGAGCCGACCCGCCAGGCGGATCTCCACCTGCTCGGAATCGGAGCTCTGGAACGCGGTCTCCCTGGCCTTTCCCACATGCGGGAGAATATCTCAGATTTGAGAAAGACTCACGGGCCGGCCGGGACGCCCCGGGACCCCGTCCCGGCCGGAGCCACCCCTGCCGACCGGTGCGCGCCGCGGGCGAGCGTCTCGAGGTCCAGCGGCTGCGCCTGCTCCCGGTCGATCCGGTCGATCCGGTCGAGGCGCAGCCGGCCGGACCGCGCGGACGCCGCGGGATCACGATCTCCTCGTGCGCCGGGCGGTTGTGTCGTACGTCCGCGCTTTCCCGGGCCGTCTCCCCGCTCGCCCACTCCCGAGCCCGCCAGTTGAGTGAGACGAGTCGGAACAGACGAGAGAACTCGTCTCACGGTGTCCGCGAGGGCCCCGGTCAGGCGCCGATGTAGGCCGCGAGGTGCTCGCCGGTGAGGGTGGAGCGGGCGGCGACGAGGTCGGCGGGTGTGCCCTCGAAGACGATCCGGCCGCCGTCGTGACCGGCGCCGGGGCCGAGGTCGATGATCCAGTCGGCGTGCGCCATGACCGCCTGGTGATGCTCGATGACGATGACCGACTTGCCGGAGTCGACGAGCCGGTCGAGCAGGCCGAGCAGCTGCTCGACGTCGGCGAGGTGGAGACCGGTGGTCGGCTCGTCGAGGACGTAGACGCCGCCCTTCTCGGCCATGTGGGTGGCCAGCTTCAGCCGCTGCCGCTCGCCGCCGGACAGCGTGGTGAGCGGCTGGCCGAGGCTGAGGTAGCCGAGCCCGACGTCGGCGAGCCGGGCGAGGACGGCGTGCGCGGCCGGCGTGCGCGCCGGACCGGCGCCGAAGAACTCCTCGGCCTCGGTCACCGACATCGCGAGCACCTCGCTGATGTCGCGGCCGCCGAGGTGGTGGTCCAGCACCGACGCCTGGAACCGCTTCCCCTCGCACTCCTCGCAGATGGTGGCGACGCCGGCCATCATCGCCAGGTCGGTGTAGAGGACACCGGCGCCGTTGCAGTTGGGGCAGGCGCCCTCGGAGTTGGCGCTGAACAGCGCCGGCTTCACGCCGTTGGCCTTCGCGAACGCCTTGCGGATCGGGTCGAGCAGTCCGGTGTAGGTCGCCGGGTTGCTCCGCCGCGAGCCGCGGATCGCGCCCTGGTCGATCGACACCACACCCGCGCCGGCGGGGATCGACCCGTGCACGAGCGAGCTCTTGCCGGAGCCGGCCACGCCGGTGACGACGACAAGCACCCCGAGCGGGATGTCGACGTCGACGTCGCGCAGGTTGTGCGCCGTCGCGCCGCGGATCTCCAGCGTGCCGGTGGGCTTGCGCACCGTCTCCTTGAGGGCGGCCCGGTCGTCGAAATGGCGGCCGGTGATGGTGCCGCTGGCCCGCAGCCCCTCGACGGTGCCCTCGAAACAGACGGTGCCGCCCGCCGTACCGGCGCCGGGGCCGAGGTCGACGACGTGGTCGGCGATCGCGATCGTCTCCGGCTTGTGCTCCACGACGAGCACCGTGTTGCCCTTGTCCCGCAGCCGCAGCAGCAGGTCGTTCATCCGCTGGATGTCATGGGGGTGCAGGCCCGTGGTGGGCTCGTCGAAGACGTAGGTGACGTCGGTGAGCGAGGAGCCGAGGTGGCGGATCATCTTGGTGCGCTGCGCCTCGCCGCCCGACAGCGTGCCCGAGGGCCGGTCGAGCGAGAGATAGCCCAGCCCGATCTCCACGAACGAGGCGAGGGTCTGCTGCAACGTGGCGAGCAGCGGCGCCACCGACGGCTCGTCGACGCCGCGGATCCATTCGGCCAGGTCACTGATCTGCATCGCGCATGCTTCGGCGATGTTGATCCCGCCGATCCGCGACGACCGGGCCGCCTCGTTGAGCCGGCTGCCGCCGCACTCGGGACAGGCGGTGAACGTCACCGCCCGCTCCACGAAGGCCCGGATGTGCGGCTGCAGCGCCTCCTTGTCCTTGGACAGCATCGACTTCTGGATCTTCGGGACCAGGCCCTCGTACGTCAGGTTGATGCCGTCGACCTTGATCTTGGTCGGCTCCTTGCGGAGCAGGTCGTGGAGCTCGGCCTTGGTGTACTCGCGGATCGGCTTGTCGGGGTCGAAGAAGCCGCAGCCGCTGAAGATCCGGCCGTACCAGCCGTCCACGCTGTAGCCGGGGACCGTGAGCGCACCCTCGTTGAGCGACTTGGAGTCGTCGTAGAGCTGGGACGGATCGATGTCGGTGACCTGGCCCAGTCCCTCGCAGTGGGGGCAGGCGCCGGCGGGCAGGTTGAAGCTGTAGTGGAACGCCGGTCCGGCACTCGGCTCGCCGAGCCGGCTGAAGATGATCCGCAGCATCGCGTTGGCGTCGGTGGCGGTGCCGACGGTGGAGCGGGAGTTGGCGCCCATCCGCTCCTGGTCGACGATGATCGCCGTTGTCAGCCCCTCCAGCAGGTCGACCTCCGGCCGCGCCAGCGTCGGCATGAAGCCCTGCACGAAGGTGCTGTAGGTCTCGTTGATCAGTCGCTGCGACTCCGCGGCGATCGTGCCGAACACCAGAGAGCTCTTGCCCGAGCCGGAGACACCGGTGAACACCGTCAGTCGGCGCTTCGGGATCTCGATGCTGACGTCCTTGAGGTTGTTCTCGCGCGCGCCCTGCACGCGGATCAGATCGTGGCAGTCGGCAACGTGCAGCGCAGGCGACTGCGTATCCGTCCTCGTGGCCATACTCATCGTGTCTCCATCTGTATCTGTTACGCGGACCGCGTCCGCGGTCTCCGTCGGCGTCGCCTCGCTTGATCTAACCAGTTTCGAGCAGTAGATCCGGTCCGCCCTTTTCGGCACGGTCGCGGCAACGGTCCGCCGGCTACCTGAGCGGTGCGGCCGGGGTGGCGCGGGGTCAGACCAACCAGTGGCCGCCGCGCATCAGCTCGCGGTCGAGCGGCTCGTCCGACGGGGGCCACCGGGCGGCCGGCGCCGGCGCCGTGCGCGGGCTCCTTCACGGCGCCGTCCGTACGGGGCACGGCCGCGACAGCCGGACGGCTCAGCGGAGCTGCTGGATGCGGACCAGGTTGCCCGCGGGGTCGCGGAAGG